>JAJAZI010000306.1 GCA_026785785.1 Microbacteriaceae bacterium | reverse complement strand
GTTTGGGGGGGGCCCGGGCTTGAAACACCCCAAAAACCCGCCCAACGGAACCCCCCCGGTTGACGGGGGGGCCGCCGGCCGGGGGGGGCCCCCCCCCCCCCTAGGGGCCCCGCGGGGGCCCCCCCGCGGGCGCGCCCCCCGCGCGCCGGGGGGGGGGGGGCGCCCCCCTTCGGGTCGTGGCGTCCGCCTCCGGCGCGGCGTCACCAGGTACCTCGGTCTGGTTCCGTTCGCGCTGTATGTGCTGCTGTTCCTCGCCGTGCCGACGCTCATCGCGCTGGGCACCGGCTTCTTCGACGGTGATGGCGCGCTCACCCTCGACAACGTCAGCGCCCTCGCCGACCCGGTGATCCTCGCCACCTTCGCGAGCTCGTTCTGGGTCTCGGCCCTGACAGCCGTCGTCGGCTCGGTGCTCGGAGCGCTCGTCTGCTACGCGATGCTCGGCACGAAGCCGGATGGCCCGCTCCGGTCGTTCGTGAGCTCGGCGAGCAGCGTGCTGGCCCAGTTCGGCGGTGTCATGCTCGCCTTCGCGTTCATCGCGACGATCGGCATCCAGGGCCTCGTGACGATCCTGCTCAGGGACACCGTCGGTGTCGACATCTTCGCGAACGGCGTGTGGCTCTATCAGGTGCCGGGGCTGCTGCTGCCGTACATCTACTTCCAGGTGCCGCTTATGGTGATCACGTTCATGCCGGCGCTCGAGGGGCTCAAGCCCCAGTGGGCCGAGGCCGCGGCGACGCTCGGCGGGACCCGCTGGACCTATTGGACGCGGATCGCCGGGCCCGTGCTCGCGCCCTCGTTCCTCGGCAGCCTCCTGCTGCTGTTCGCGAACGCCTTCTCGTCGTACGCGACGGCGGCGGCGCTCATCAGCCAGGGCGCGCAGATCGTGCCGCTGCAGATCCGTGCGGCGCTCATCAGCGAGACGGTGCTCGGGCGCTCCAACCTTGCCGGAGCCCTCGCCCTCGGCATGATCATCGTCATGGTGGTCGTCATGACGGCCTACTCGTTCCTGCAGGCGCGCACGGCGCGGTGGCAGCAGTGACCTCGAACGCGGTGCGCATCGGAGCGGAGCCGGGAAAGCTGGCCCGCCGCACGATCCTGACGGTCGTGGGCCTCGTATTCGCGATCCCCATCATCTCGATGATGGAGTTCACCTTCCGCGACGGCCTCGGCGGCGGCTACACGCTCGACCACTGGGTGGCGCTGTTCGACCCCGAGCAGAATCGCAAGTACCGGCAGCTGTTCCAGGCGGTACAGAACTCGTTCGTGCTCGCCTTCGTGACGGTCGCGATCATCCTGTTCGTGCTGCTGCCCACGATGATCCTCGTGCAGTTGCAGTTTCCGAGGCTCCGACGGGTGCTCGAGTTCATCTGCATCATCCCGATCACCGTGCCGGCGATCGTGCTCGTCGTCGGTCTCGCCCCGGTCTACGGCATCGTCGTGAGGGTGTTCGGGAGCTCGGTTTGGACCCTCGCTTTCGCCTACGGCATTACGGTGCTGCCCTATGCCTACCGCGCGATCCAGGCGAGCATCTCCTCAGTCGACATGATTACGCTGTCGGAGGCGGCGAGGTCGCTCGGCGCCGGCTGGCTCAACGTACTCTGGCGTGTGCTGCTGCCGAACCTGCGCCGCGGCATCCTCGCGGCGTCCCTCATCTCGGTTGCGGTCGTGCTGGGCGAGTACACGATCGCCTCACTGCTCAACCGCCAGAACCTGCAGACAGCGCTCGTGCAGGTGTCAAAGTCCGACCCCTACGCTGCGGTCATCTTCGCGCTGCTCGCGCTCGCCTTCGTCTTCATCCTCCTTTTACTCATCGATCGAGTCGGCTCGACCAGACCAGGCCGGAAAACCCCATGAGCGACACCACCCAGCAAGATCCGGGAGCAACCGTCGAGTTCGTCGACGTCATCAAGGACTTCGCGGGCCAGCGGGCACTGAGCGGAGTGAACCTGTCGGTTGCAGCGGGGGAGTTCGTCGCCCTGCTCGGACCCTCCGGATGCGGCAAGACCACGGCGCTGCGGGCACTGTCCGGACTCGAGCTGGTCGACGGCGGCAGCATCCTCATCGACGGCGTCGACGTGGTGAACGTGCCGGTGAACAAGCGCGACATGGGAATGGTGTTCCAGTCCTATTCGCTCTTCCCGCACATGACGACGATCGAGAACGTCGAATTCGGACTCCGGATGCGCAAGGTCGCGGCGAGCGAGCGCCGCCGGCGGGCCTCGGAGACGCTCGAACTCGTCGGCCTCAGCCATCTGGAGGGACGCTACGCGCACCAGCTCTCCGGTGGCCAGCAACAGCGCGTCGCGCTCGCCCGCGCGCTCGTCACCCGCCCGCGGGTGCTGCTGCTCGATGAGCCGCTCTCCGCCCTCGACGCCAAGGTGCGAGTGCAGCTGCGCGACGAGATCAGGCGTATCCAGACCAACCTCGGAATAACGACGCTGTTCGTGACGCACGATCAGGAGGAGGCCCTCGCCGTCGCCGACCGTGTCGCGGTCATGCGCGACGGCGACATCGAGCAGATCGGAACGCCGGAGGAGCTCTACATGTCTCCGGCCAACCCCTTCGTCGCCGATTTCGTCGGGCTGAGCAACCACGTGGATGCCGAGCACATCGGCGGCATCGTCACTGTCCTCGGGATCCGGCTTCCCCTGCTGGGTGAGCGCCAGCCCGACGGCCCAGTGACGGCGCTCATCCGCCCGGAGGACGTCGAGTTCGCGGTCGCGGGCATCCCGGCGACCGTGGTCGCGTCGAGCTTTCTCGGTTCGCTCCGGCGCACGCGGGTGCGGGTGGCCGACGGCCTCATCCTGTCGATCCAGCACGAGGTGGGGGAGCATCCCGAGCCGGGGGACCCCGTACACATCACGTTGAGGGGGCGGCCGGTCTCAGCGAGTCCACGCGTTTAGAATGACCGAGTGATATTCGGCAGGCGGAGGGCGGCGGCAGTGACCCGCGCGCGCGGATTCGCCGATGCCTCGGACCGCCGAGTGAGGGGCGACGAGGCGGTTCCGGTCGGTGTGCGCATCGCCGGGGCGTGGGCCTGGCGTCTGCTCGTGATCGCGGGCGTTGTCGCGATTTTCGTATTCCTCGTCGTGCAGCTGCGACTGATCGTCATCCCGCTCATGGTCGCCGTGCTGCTCGCGGCGCTCCTGGTGCCCTTCGTGACGTTCCTGCAGCGGCACCGCTGGCCGAAATGGCTGGCCATCATCGTCGCCGAGGTGGGAATTCTCGCTATCGTCTCGGCCCTGGTCTACCTCGTTGTCGCGCAGGTGAGGGACGGCTTCCCTGCCCTCCAGGAGCGCACCGTCGTGGCCATCGACACCTTCCGCGAATTCCTCCGCGATTCTCCGTTGCATCTCACCGACACCCAGATCAGCGACTTCCTCGGGC
>JAJAZI010000305.1 GCA_026785785.1 Microbacteriaceae bacterium | reverse complement strand
GCCGCCAAGCGGAACTGTGCGACATCGACCACACCCTGCAATGGCAACACCAGCACCCGACCGCGCACTACAACCTTGCCCATTTATGCCCGAAACACCACACCGTCAAAGACGAAACCGACTGGACCGTCGCCCACACAGCCGACGGCACCGGGGCACTGGAATGGACCTCACCCACCGGACGCACACACATCACCGAACCCGCCGTCATCATCCAGGCCGGAGTGAACGACAACCACCACCGCACCCTCGATCTGACAGCGCGCGACAAGCGCGACAACGACGACAACGACGACGAACCACCACCGTTCTGAGGCCCGCGGCGCTGCGCAGTAAGCGAGGCACAGCGCCCGCGTCGTCATCAGAGCAGGCAACCCGCTTCGGCGGCGAGCCACTGCACTGCTACCGGGCGGTTACGACACGGTCGCTGCGCAACCTGCTCAACCGTCAGGTCCCCTGTTGGCCCGTTCGGACGGCGCATGGCCCGACGCATCCCACTGCAGCCCGACCCGCCCCGCGCCCTCGGGTACGATTGCCTCACACCCCCACACTCAGGCACCACTGAATCACTGACTCGGTGCCGCACATATCGAACCGGAGTTCCCCGTGTCTGCAGCCATTCCCGAAAAGCCAGCCCTCGAAGGCCTCGAGAGCAAGTGGGGGGCCAGCTGGGAGTCCTCCGGCACCTACCGGTTCGATCGCGATGCCGCCCTCGCCGCCGGCAAGTCAAGCGTCTATTCCATCGACACTCCCCCGCCGACGGCATCCGGCTCCCTGCACATCGGCCACGTGTTCAGCTACACCCACATGGACCTCGCCGCCCGCTACCAGCGCATGCGCGGCAAGCACATTTTCTATCCCATGGGCTGGGACGATAACGGACTCCCGACCGAGCGCCGGGTTCAGAACTACTACGGCGTGCGATGCGACCCGACCCTCGGCTACGCGCCCGGCTTCGTGCCGCCGCTCGAGGGTGGTGAGGGCGCCTCGTCGAAGGCCGCCGACCAGCTCCCCATCTCGCGCCGTAACTTCATCGAGCTCTGCGAGCGATTGACCGTCGAGGACGAGAAGCAGTTCGAGGACGTCTGGCGCGCACTGGGCCTCTCGGTCGACTGGACTCAGACCTACCGCACCATCGGCGACCCCGCCCAGCGCGTGGCGCAGCGCGCGTTCCTGCGCAACCTCGCCCGCGGGGAGGACTATCAGGCCGAGGCACCGCCGCTGTGGGACATCACCTTCCGAACCGCCGTTGCGCAGGCCGAGCTCGAAGACAAGGAGCAGCCGGCGGCCTATCACCGCATCGGCTTCACCAAGCCTGACGGCGAGCCGCTTTTCATCGAGACGACCCGCCCCGAGCTGCTCCCGGCGTGCGTCGCCCTCGTCGCGCATCCGGATGACGAGCGCTACCAGCACCTGTTCGGCACCACCGTAACGACGCCGCTGTTCGGCGTCGAGGTGCCGGTGCTCGCCCACCACCTCGCCCAGAAGGACAAGGGATCGGGCATCGCCATGATCTGCACCTTCGGCGACGTCACCGACGTGGTCTGGTGGCGCGAACTCAACCTGCCCAACCGCACGATCATCGGTGCCGACGGGCGGATCATCGCCGAGGCCCCCGACGCCATCGGGTCGGATGCCGCGATCGCAGCCTTTGCGGAGCTCGCAGGCAAGACCGTGTTCAGCGCCAAGAAGCGCGTCGTCGAGCTGCTGCGCGAGAGCGGCGATCTGGTGGGCGACCCCAAGCCGATCATGCACTCCGTGAAGTTTTTCGAGAAGGGCGACAAGCCGCTCGAGATCATCTCGACACTGCAGTGGTACATCTCCAACGGCGCCCGCGACCCCGAACTACGCGCCAAGCTGATCTCGCGCGGCAAGGAGATCAAGTTCACCCCCGAGCACATGCGTGTCCGCTACGAGAACTGGGTCGGCGGCCTCACCGGCGACTGGCTCATCTCGCGCCAGCGCTTCTTCGGCGTGCCGATCCCCGTCTGGTACGAGCTCGACGCCGACGGCAACAAGGGCGCCGTGATCGTTCCATCCGAGTCCTCGCTGCCGATCGACCCGTCCTCCGACACCGCTCCCGGCTACGGCGAGCACCAGCGCGGCGAACCCGGCGGATTCGCCGGCGAGATCGACATCATGGACACATGGGCGACCTCGTCGCTCACCCCGCAGATCGCCGGGGGCTGGGAGAGCGACCCCGAGCTGTTCGACCTCGTCTTCCCGTACTCGCTGCGCAGCCAAGGGCAGGACATCATCCGCACCTGGCTGTTCTCGACCGTGTTGCGCGCCGAGCTCGAGCACGGTGTGGTGCCGTGGAAGAACGCCGGTATCTCCGGATTCATCGTCGACCCCGACCGCAAGAAAATGTCCAAGTCGAAGGGCAACGTGGTGACCCCGGCCGCCATGCTCGAGACCCACGGGTCGGATGCCGTGCGCTACTGGGCGGCCTCGAGCAGGCTCGGAACGGATGCTGCGTTCGACCCGCAGAACCCGAAGCAGATCAAGATCGGGCGCCGGCTCGCGATCAAGGTGCTCAACGCCGCGAAGTTCGTCTACTCCTTCCCCACGCCCTCTGCCTCGCTGGTTGAGCCCACCCCCGGGCCGGTTGAGTCCACCCCCGGGCTGGTTGAGCCCGTCGAAACCGCCGTGACCAACCCCCTCGACCTCGACCTGCTCGCCGAGCTCGGCCGCGTTGTCGAGACTGCGACGATCGCCCTCGACGGCTACGACCACGCCAAGGCCCTCGAGGCCACCGAGCAGTTCTTCTGGACCTTCTGCGACGACTATCTCGAACTCGTGAAGGAACGCGCCTACGGTGCGGCGACCCCAGCCGAGCAGGCGTCCGCTGTCAGCACGCTCCGCACCGCCCTGGATGTGTTCCTGAGACTGTTCGCACCGTTCATTCCGTTCGCGACCGAAGAGGTCTGGTCGTGGACCCACGCGGGCTCGGTGCACGGCGCGCCCTGGCCGACCCCGCCGATTGATCGCTCACCGACCGGTCTCCTCGGCGTCGTCGGAACCGCGCTCATCGGCATCCGCCGTGCGAAGACCGATGCGAAGGCCTCGCAGAAGACCGAGGTGCTCTCGGCCGTCGTGCACGCGCCGACCGAGCGACTCGCGCTGCTGCGCCTGGCCGCCGACGACCTGAAGGCCGTCGGGCGCATCGGCGAGCTGCACTTCGTCGAGGGACTGGAGATCACCGTCTCCGACGTGGTGCTCGCCGAGACGCTTGTGGACGCGACGGACTGATGAGTCGGGGCGGTGAGGCGGGGCTGGGGATCTCCGTCGCCCTCGCGTCGGCTCTCGCCCTTGCGTCGGCGCTCGCCCTGGCCGGATGCGCCACTCCGGGACCGCCCGGCGGCGATCCCGGCCCCGGGCCCACCGGTACCGGGCCCACCAGCACCGGCCCGGCCCGCACCGCCGAGCCCGTTCTGCGTGCCCCACTCATGCCCATCACCGCCCGCGAGCTGCTCGAGTACTGCCCGGCGTCCGAGGCCGAGCACTTCGATGGCGACGCTGCGGTGGTGCTCGACATCTATCTGTGCTCGGCGAGCGACATCCTGTCGACCGACGGTGGAGACGGCACCGGTGACGACCGCACCACTGGCGATAACGGAACCAGCGGTAGCGGAACCAGCGATAGCGGCACCGGCGCGCTGCCGGACGTCCAGCGGGCCAGTCGCGTCATCGCGGGCGGCGACGAGCTTCTCGCGGCCTACTCGGCACCGAACGCGCCCGCCACGTCCGGCGCCTGCATCCAGCTCGCCGCCGACCCGCTCATCGTGTGGTTGGGCACCTCCGCGGGAATCATTGCCATCTACGCCCCCGTCGACGAGTGCGGGTTCCCCACCCGGGCCGCCGCGGAGGCGTTCAATGGCGTCGAGCTCGACACGATCCTGGAAGTCCGCGCGGACCCGGCAGACTAGGCCAATCAGGAGCCAATCAGGATAGGAGCACCATGCAACTCGGAACACGCTGGCCCGTCGGCGGAGAAGTCCCCGACCGCGTCCCCTCCGCCATCGTCTCGGCCGTGCACGACATCGAGTCGGAGCTGACCGGCACCGACACGAGCCAGTGGCGTTGGACCCTCACCTGGCTCGAGGGGAGGCCCATCGTCGACCTCGACGACGGTACCGTCATCCGCTACGACGACACCAGCGACGTCGCACTCGTCGCAAACCGCGACGACCCGGAGGACGACGACTAGGGCTCATCCCGCCGATTCCCCGTCGGGCATACTCGCACGTCGCCAGCTTCTCAAGTCCTACCGGATGAGCAAAATCTCCAGTTGTCTCGAGAGCCAGTACCCGCCAGCACGACGAGGGGACGACTCGATGCGAATCAGCATGATCTCGGCAGCCGCGAGTCCGCTCGCCGCCATCGAAGGACTGGATGCCTGTGGCCGTAGCGTGCACGTCGCCGCGCTCTCGACCGCGCTCGCCAGGCGCGGACATCACGTCACCGTCTACACGCGAAGGGATGCCCCAGGGCTGCCCGAGCGCGTCGAGATCTCCCCGCGGTTCGAGCTCGTGCACCTCACGGCGGGACCCACCGAGCAACTTCCAGAGGACGAGTTGCTGACACACATGGCCGACCTCGCCGACGGCCTCGCCCAGGACTGGCTGCGCTCCAAGCCGGACATCGTCCACAGTCAATTCTGGATGTCGGGAGTCGCAGCCATCGACTCCGCTCGCCGCATCGACGCGCCGCGGGACATACCGGTGGCCCAGACCTTCCACGGACTCGGCGTGGTCTCGCATCCCAACGGGGACAGCTCGGACACCAGCACGCCTGACCGTGAGTGGCTCGAACCCTGGGTCGCCCGCAACGCGGACAGTGTCATCGGGACATGCTCGGACGAGGCCTTCGAGCTCAAGTCCCTCGGAGTTCCCACTGGTGCGATCTCGGTTGTCCCGTGCGGCGTCGATCTCCGACGATTCGGCACGAGGGGCGAGATCGAGGAGCGCGCACGGCCACTGCGCCTCGTCACGGTCGGCCGACTCGAGCCCAGCAAAGGATTCGATCTCGTCATTCAGGCGTTCGCCCAGCTCGTTGAAAAGGGAGTCGACGCTGAGCTCGTCATCGTCGGCGGCACAGTCGGAACCCACGCGGGCGACGGCGACCCCGCGATCGCCATGCTTCGAACGCTCGCTCACGAACTTGGGGTCGTGGATCGCGTCGACCTGCGGGGCCCGCTCGAGCACGCCTCGATGCCCGCCATTCTGAGGTCGGCCGACGCCGTCATCTGCGCCCCCCGGCACGAGACCTCCGGGATCGTCGCGCTCGAGGCGATGGCGTGCGGTATTCCCATCCTGGCCAACGGGGTCGGCAGTCTCGTCGACATCGTCATCGACGGCGTCACTGGGATTCACGTGCCGCCGCGGGACGCGGAGGCCATCGCGACGGCGCTCTCGTGCCTACTTGCCGACCCCGAGAGGATGGCGAGCCTCGGGGTGGCCGGTTCCCGGCGGGTCGCGGCACGGTTCACTTGGGAGCAGGTCGCGATCAACACCGAGCGGGCCTACCGCAAGACCGCCCGCCAGGCGAAGGACAGGATCACCGCGCGCTCATCGGAGGGAGCAACACGATGACCAGCGCCGAGACCCTCAGCACGCTCTCGTGAAGTCCGTGGGTGTAGTG
>JAJAZI010000304.1 GCA_026785785.1 Microbacteriaceae bacterium | reverse complement strand
GGCCGCGCGATCACCGACTACGTGATCGAGACGTCCGCCGACGGTGAGAACTGGAGCACATTCGGAGATGGTGTCAGCACCGCGACGAGCGCGAAGGTCACCGGCCTCGCCGGCAAGACCCGTTATGCCGTGCGGATCGCCGCGGTGAGCGACGTCGGCACCGGCGCCTGGCTCACCACGACGGCCACAACGAAGTAGCCCCACCGCACCGGGATCTTCCCAGGCGGCGCCCCTTCATCGATCGGATGCCAGGGGCGTCGCTGTGTCGGGGCGCGCAGGCATCCGCCATCCCCTCGCCCTGCGGTTCTCCGTCGGGGTTCGTCGGGGCACAGCTGGATGTGCGCCACAAGGAATTGCGCGGCGCCGGACGAGTCCGTCGTCAGCCGCCGATGTAGGACATTTCGATGCGCTTCTTGCCGGATGCCCGGATGTCGCCGGTCGCCGAGCCGCGACGCTCCGAGTAGTTGTCGGTGCGCTGTCGCCAGATGGCGGCCATCGCGCCGGAGAGCTGCTCGTCCGAGCATCCGCCGCGCATGAGGGCACGCAGGTCGTGCCCCTCCGTCGCGAAGAGGCAGGTGAAGAGCTTGCCGTCGGTCGAGACTCGCGCGCGGGAGCAGGAGTGGCAGAACGACTGGGTGACGCTGGAGATGACGCCGATCTCACCGCCGCCGTCAACGTAGCGCCAGCGCGACGAGGTCTCGCCGTTGTAGTTCGGCGCGATCTCCTCGAGAGGAAGCTCGGCGTGGATGCGGCTGATGACTTCGGCGGACGGCACGACGCCGCTCATCTCCCAGCCGTTGCTGCTGCCGACGTCCATGAACTCGATGAAGCGGAGGATATAGGGGGTGCCTTTGAAGTGCCGCGCCATCGCGACGATGTCCTGATCGTTCTGGCCGCGCTTCATGACCATGTTGATCTTGATCGGCCCGAGTCCGACCTCGTGCGCGATGTCGATGCCGTTGAGTACCTTCGCGACAGGGAATTTGACGTCGTTCATCGCCTGGAAGGTCGCGTCGTCGAGCGAGTCGAGCGAGACGGTCACGCGCTTGAGGCCGGCGTCCTTGAGGGCCTGAGCCTTGTGGGCGAGCGCGGACCCGTTGGTCGTGAGGGCGATGTCGATCTCGCGCCCGTCCGGGGTGCGCAGCTCGGCGAGCATGCCGACGAGCTGCTCGAGCCCCCTGCGCAGCAGCGGTTCGCCGCCGGTGAGGCGGATCTTCTCGACGCCGTGGGCGACCGAGACCCGCGCCAGGCGCGTCATCTCCTCGAAGCTCAGCAGCTCGTCGCGTTCCATGAACGCGTAGTCCTTGCCGAAGACCTCTTTGGGCATGCAGTAGACGCAGCGGAAGTTACATCGGTCGGTGACCGAGATGCGGAGGTCGTGCAGGGGGCGGTTGCGGGTGTCGAGCAGCGCGCCGGGGGGCTGGGGGATGTCGGCGCCGGTCATACTTCGACCATAACCTGCGCGCGGCGGGAGCCCAACCCAACTGGGAGCCCGGCCCCGGCGGGAATCTTGATAGGTTCAGCGAGGTGAGCATTAACGACAACACCAGACCACTCGAGCCGGGGATCGTCACCGACTTCTCCCAGAAGATGAACTACGGGTCCTACCTCGCCCTGGACGAGCTGCTGAGCATCCAGCGCCCGCAGAGCTCGCCCGCCCACCACGACGAGCTGCTGTTCATCATCCAGCACCAGACCAGCGAACTCTGGATCAAGCTGCTGCTGCACGAGCTGCGCTCGGCCCGCGACCTGCTCCGGGCCGACGACATCCGCACGGCCCTCAAGCGGATCGCCCGCGTCAAGCACATCCAGGAGGTGATGACGCAGCAGTGGTCCGTGCTGGCCACGCTCACGCCGTCCGAATACTCCGAGTTCCGCGATGCGCTGGCGAGCTCGTCCGGATTCCAGTCGCACCAGTACCGGGCGGTCGAGTTCATCTTCGGCAACAAGAACGAGAAGATGCTCGCGGTGTTCGACAGCGACCCCGCGTCGCGCCAGGTGCTTCGGGACCTGCTCGACGAGCCGAGCCTCTACGACGAGCTGCTGCGCTATCTCAGCCGGGCAGGCCACGCCGTGCCCGACTCGATCCTGAATCGGGACGTCACGAAGGCGCACACGTTCACCCCGGAACTCGTTCCCGTCTTCAAGCGAATCTACGAGAACGCGAGCGAGAACTGGGAGGTGTACGAGGCATGCGAGGAGTTCGTCGACCTCGAGGACAACTTCCAGTTCTGGCGGTTTCGGCACCTCAAGACGGTCAATCGCACGATCGGCACGAAAATGGGTACCGGCGGGTCGTCCGGCGTCGACTTCCTGCAGCGCGCGTTGAGCCTCACCTTCTTTCCGGAGTTGTTCGCAGTCCGCTCCGAGATCGGCCACTGACGGCTCGACTGGAGTTCCGCGCAGCCATCATTGCCCCCGAAGTGGGGTCACCGCACTCGTCGCGGCGGTCATCATGCTGACGATCGGGCTAGCCACTTAGGTCGCCGACATCCCGATAAGAATCTTCGCCCGGGACTTGCGCGCGCTGAGCACGTCCGGTGGGGTGGGCGCCCTGCGATGCCGGGCTTCTGAGCACGCTCGCCGTCATGGTTCGGGCGACCGGCACTGCGATGACGTTTCTTGCCGCCTCAATCGTTCGTGCGCGGCGAATATGGATGCTCGTCCCCGGCGGGCCACTGCTGATACTGGCAGTGGGCGACGCGTTCATGCTGCACGAGGGCTACGGGCCCTCGGTGGGCATCCCAGAACTCGCCTTCTACGCGACTGCCGCCGGATGGCTGCGGGCCTACTCGCTGATGCGCTCCCGACGCCTTCGACGAAGGGCTTGACGACTGGCTCGGGAACCACCTCGGGCCCGAGGAGCTGGCGCGGCTGCTCGACCAGAGCTCGACCCAGGTCGCCCATGACCTCGCGCACTACCCGGTGAGCCGCGAGGCGAACTACACCAGGAACGAAGGGGCGCGGCTCATCGCGGCGCTAACGCGCAGCCGCCGGCCTACAACGCTGCGACCTCGAGTCCGAGGGCCGCGGCGACCTGCGGGTTCGTGACTCGCCCGGCGTGCACGTTGAGCCCCTTGGCCAGCGCCGCGTCCTCGGCGATGGCGCGCTCCCAGCCCTTGTCGGCGAGTGCGAGCACATAGGGGAGTGTGGCGTTGGTCAGCGCACGGGTCGAGGTCGCCGACACCGCTCCGGGCATGTTCGCGACGCAGTAGTAGATGCTGTTGTGCACCGCGAAGGTCGGATCGTCGTGCGTTGTCGGGCGCGAGCCCTCGAAGCATCCGCCTTGGTCGATCGCGATGTCGACGAGCACGGAGCCCGGCTTCATCGCGGCCACCATGGTGTCGGTCACGAGCTTCGGGGCCTGCGCGCCGGGGATGAGAACGGAGCCGATCACGAGGTCGGCCTCGCGCACCTGCGCGGCGATCTCGTAGGACGTCGAGGGGCGGGTCTGCACCTGGCCGGCGAAGCGCACCTCGAGCTGGCGCAGGCGTGCGAGCGACAGGTCGATGATGGTCACGTCGGCTCCCATGCCGAGCGCGTTCGCGGCCGCATGTTCGCCGGCGACGCCGCCGCCGATGACGACGACCTTGGCCTTCGGAGTGCCGGGCACGCCACCCATCAGGATTCCCTGGCCGCCGACGGCGCTCATCAGGTGATAGGCGCCGACCTGCGCGGCCAGGCGTCCGGCAACCTCGCTCATCGGGGAGAGCAGCGGCAGGCTGCGGTCGGGCAGCTGCACGGTCTCATAGGCGATCGCGGTCGTGCCCGAGGCGATGAGCGCGTCGGTGCAGGCGCGTGAGGCGGCGAGGTGCAGGTAGGTGAACAGCACCTGCCCCTGCCGCATCAGAAGGTACTCGGATGCGATGGGCTCCTTGACCTTCAGCAGAAGCTCGGCGGCGGCCCAGACCTCGGCGGCGGTCTCGGCGATCGTGGCGCCCGCGGCCGTGTAGGCGGCGTTGTCGAAGCCCGAGCCGACCCCGGCGTCCGACTGGATGAGCACCGCGTGGCCGCGGCGGGTGAGTTCGTGCACGCCCGCCGGTGTCACAGCGACTCGGTTCTCGTTGTTCTTGACCTCGCTGGGGATCCCTACGCGCATGATGCCGCTCCGCTCCGTGCCGTGCCGATTGATTGGTGGTACTTATTGTGCAGATCTCGCGGTGTCCGCAGGGACTCGCCGAATTTCACGGTACTTTTGGCCGAGAAGTAAGTCATATCCGCGAGAAAGGCCAGGGTGAGTGGTGGGTGCTCCGCAGAATATTCAGCCCCGTCAGCTCGACGATGTCGACCGGGTCATCATCGAACTGCTGCAGCAGAACTCGCGCGCGTCGAACATCCAGCTCGCCGCCGCCGCGGGCATCGCCGAGTCCACCTGCATCGCCCGGGTTCGATCGCTCGTCGCGCGCGGCGTCGTGAGCCGATTCACGACCGAACTCGACCCGGTCGCGCTCGGGCTGGACCTGCAGGCGCTGATCAGCGTCGGCATCCGGGCTGGCCAGCGACACCTCATGGCGAGCTTCCAAACGGAGGTGCGGGCACTGCCCGGCGTCGTACAGGTGTTCTTCCTCAGCGGCGCCGAGGACTTCATCATCCATCTCGCCGTGCGCAACTCGGCCGAGGTGCGGGAGTTCGTGCTCCAGCACCTCTCCGTGCACCCCGCCGTGGCATCGACCCGCACGAGCATGGTCTTTGACCACGAGTACAACGGATTCCTCGCGGGGGCGTCCTCCGGGGAGTGAGAGCTCAGCCGGGCGCCTTCGGTGAGACCACCGCGAGTCCGTTATTCGCCCGTGCGGCGGGCCGCGCTCAGCGGAGCGGCGATAGATTGGAGCGGATGGACACTGACCAGACCGACGACGCAGCGCGCTTCCTTGATGAGCGCCACCTTGCCATCCTCTCGACCTTCGGGGCCCACGGCGGAATTCACTCGGTCCCCGTCGGATTCACCCTCGCGGATGGGCTCGTGCGCATCATCACCTCCGATTCCACCCAGAAGGTGCGCAACGTCGAGCGCGGCGGGGAGGCATCCGTCGCCCAGGTCGACGGGCGTCGCTGGATCTCCTTCGCCGGCGCCGCGCGCATCAACCGCGACCCCGAGGCCGTCGCCCGGGCCGTCGAGCTCTACGCCGGGCGGTACCGCCAGCCGCGGGTGAACCCGAGACGGGTCGTCGTCGAGATCACCGTCGCGAAAATGATGGGCTCGTCGGGAATGGTGCCCGACCCCACAATCGAACGGCCGAATCCATGAAGTACGTGCGCCTCGGTAACTCCGGCCTCGAGATCTCCGCCGTCGTGCTCGGCTGCATGAGCTACGGCGAACCGCTCCGCGGCGGCCACGAGTGGACCGTGCCCGAGGAGCAGAGCCGCCCCTTCATCAAGCAGGCGCTCGAGGCGGGCATCACAACCTTCGACACGGCGAATGTCTACTCCGACGGCAGTAGCGAAGAGATCGTCGGCCGGGCGCTCGCCGACTTCGCCTCTCGCGACGAGGTCGTGATCGCGACAAAGGTGCACGGGCGGATGCGACCGGGGCCGGGCGGCGCCGGACTCTCCCGCGGTGCGATCATGACCGAGATCGACGCGAGCCTGCGGCGGCTGGGCACCGATTACGTCGATCTCTACCAGATCCACCGCTGGGACCCGGAGGCGCCGAGCGAGGAGACGATGGAGGCGCTCCACGACGTGGTCAAGGCGGGCAAGGCCCGCTACATCGGGGCATCATCGATGTGGGCCTGGCAGTTCGCGAAGGCCCAGTACACCGCCGACCTCGGCGGGTGGACCCGGTTCGTGTCGATGCAGGACCAGTACAACCTCATCAATCGGGAGGAGGAGCGCGAGATGCACCCGTTCTGCCTCGATCAGGGCGTCGGGGTGCTCCCGTGGAGCCCGCTCGCCCGCGGCAAGCTCACCCGCGACTGGGACGAGAGCACCACGCGCAGCGAGACCGATGAGTTCGCCCGCACGCTGTATGGGCAGCATGAGGAGGGCGATCGCACAATCGCGGATGCCGTGGCGGCAGTCGCCGGCACTCGCGGGGTCTCCCGGGCCCAGGTCGCCCTCGCCTGGGTGCGCCAGCAGGAGGCGGTGACGGCTCCTATCGTCGGTGCCACTGGGCCCCAGCACCTCGAGGATGCCGTCGCGTCAGTCGACCTCGTGCTGACCGGCGAGGAGCTCGCCGCGCTCGCCGCGCCGTACCTGCCACGTCATACCGAGGGGTTCTAGGCAACAGCGAAATCAGAGGAGGTCAGCGACCTCGTCGTAGCCCCGCGCTAGATCGGCGTCAGCGTCCCCCGAGTCCGCCTCGGCATTGTCGAGGCACAGGGCCGCCGCTTGGGCTCGGAGCCGCATGACGAGTGCGTAGTTCGACGGCCCGACGTCGGTGGATTCGACGGGGATCAGGAAGGGCACCCTCCCCCCGAGCGTGACTCGCGCGCGCGATTTCACCCCTCGGAGATCGACCGTGGGTATCCACAGCGCGTCGGTCCTGCCCGCAGCAAACAGGGCGGTCGCATAGTCGACGACCGCCTCCGCGATGTCGTCTCCCGTGAGGACGTGGGTATCCGCCATTTCGATTCGCCGCACGCGTTCACTGTAGATCGCGGCTGCAGCACGGGGTAGGGGGTCGACGAGCGGATGCATGAATCGGCTCCAAGGTGCTGGTGGGAGATCAGAATGTCGAGTCGAACCTGAGCTTCCTGCCGGTGGCCCTCGTCGGCATCCCGTTCGGGTTGGCGATGGACTACCAGTTGTGCCCCGGATGCGGGATGCGCGAGGCCAGCGTGCACGGAGCCTCGGCCCGCCTCGCGGTCGCCCGCGGATTCCGCGTCGATCATCCCCGCGCTCATACACCTGCTGGGCACGTCGGCGTGCGGCGCTTCGCCGGTGGCCGCTGACCGACGGTAGCGTGAGGGAATGCACCGGGAGTCAAGGGACCGCCATGCCAGGCAGTGAGGACGACGAGGTCGACCTGCTGATCACGGCCTGGGCGGACCGCCTGCCCGACGTGGATTTCTCGCCCCTCGACGTGATGTCCAGATTGCGGCGGGTCGCGCACAAGCTCAACGGGCTGCGCAGGGACGCCTTCAAGAGCGCGGGCCTGAGCGTGTGGGAGTTCGACGTGCTCGCCGCTCTACGCCGCGCCGATCCGCCCCACGAGATGAGCCCGGCCGAGCTGGTGCACGCGAGCATGATCGGGAGTGCGGCGATGTCGAACCGGCTCGAGAATCTGGCCGTGCGCGGTCTCGTCGTGCGCAAGGGCAATCCGCGCGACGGCAGGAGCAACCTGGCGATCCTCACCGCGGAAGGCGCCGAACGGGTGGACTCGGCGATGATCGCGCTCGTCGAGAGCGAAGCGAGAGAGCTGCAGTCCCTGTCCCGGCAGGAGCAGACTCAGCTCGTCGCGCTGCTCCGCAAACTGGCCATCGATGGAGGGGCGTGACGAGGGCGACAAACCCGAGGCTTCGAGGCCTAGATCAGCGATGTACGTAGAATTGCTAGGTACCTAGGACTGTAAGGTATATGGTGTCACCGTGAACATCGACAAGGACCTGGTCGCCGCGATGGCGACCCCGCTCGTGCTCGCCATCCTCGTGGAGGACACCAGTTACGGCTACGCGATCCTCAGGCGCGTGCGCGAGCTTTCCGCGGGCGACGTCGAATGGACCGACGGCATGCTCTACCCGCTCCTGCACCGCCTGGAGCGGCTCGGTTACATCGGCGCCGAGTGGGGAGTGTCGCCGGAGGGAAGGCGGCGGCGTTACTACGAGATCACGGAGACCGGACGCGCCCAGTTGCTCGAACAGCGCAGGCAGTGGGCCACCGCCAACCGCACCCTCGGCGGACTCTGGGGCCAGACCGCTTCACCGGCCGGATCATGACCGCCGACCTGGTCGAGAGCCGAATCGGAGACTGGCGCGCTGCGGTCCTGCGCGGCGGCGCGGTCGCCGATTCCGACGCCGACGAACTGGAGGGACACCTGCGCGAGCAGATCGCTGACCTCGAGGCCGTGGGTTTGGCCGGCGACGAGGCGTTCCTCGTCGCGGTCAAGCGGCTCGGCGAGGTGCACCAGATCACTGCCGAGTTCGCTCGAGAGCACGGCGACCGATTATGGAAGCAGCTCGCGCTGCCGCACCCCGACCACGGACGGCTCCGGCCGATCCTGACGATGCTCGCCTTCGCGGCCCTCACCGCGGTGCTCATCCAGGTCGCGCGGATGCTCACGGCAATCCCCGGCGCGAGCGAGGCGTGGCTCGTCCGCGACGTCAGCCTGTTCGTGCTGCCGGTCCTCGCGGCCTATTTCGCCGCGGTGAGACGGATGCCGTGGCGCCGGGCCCTCGTGCTCGTCGCCGTGGTCGGGGCGCTGGCGCTCGCCGTGAACCTCTTCCCGTTTGCGGACGGCGCGAGCACCGACGTGCTCGTCGCCATCCACCTCCCCGTCGCGCTGTGGTTCGTCGTCGGCGCCGCCTACGTTGGCGGCGACATACGAGCATCCGCCCGGCGCATGGACTTCATCCGCTTCACCGGCGAGTGGGCGATCTACTACACGCTGATCGCCCTCGGCGGCGGCGTGCTCCTCGGGCTGACGATCGCCGTGCTCACCCCGATCGCCCCAGGCTCGGTGGAGGAGGTACTCACCTGGGTTCTCCCCTCGGGGGCGGCCGGTGCAGTCGTCGTCGCGGCCTGGCTCGTGGAGGCGAAGAAGAGCGTCGTCGAGAACCTCGCCCCCGTGCTCACCGCGATCTTCACACCGTTGTTCGCCGTGATGCTGCTGGGATCCGCGGTCGTCTACGGGATCGTCGGCATCGGGCAGGAGTTCGACCGCGACCTGCTGTTCGTCTTCGACCTGCTCCTGTTGGTCGTGCTGGGCCTCGTCGTCTACGGCATCTCCGCGCGGGGCAGCGCCAGAGGCGCTGGAGCGATGGATGCCGTGCGGCTCGTCGCCGTCGTCGCCGCGATCGCGCTCGATGTGCTGGTTCTCGCCTCGATGTTCGAGCGGGTCGGCGAGTTCGGATTCACCGCCAACCGGGTGGCGGCGCTCGGGCTCAACCTCGTGCTGCTCGTGAACCTCACCGTCACGGCCTGGCTCACCGTGAGCCTGCTGACCGGGAAGGGCCAGGCCGTCCGCGTGGAGCGGTGGCAGACCGGGTACCTGCCCGTGTTCGCGGCGTGGATTGCACTCGTTGTGCTCGGCCTGCCGCCGACTTTCGGCTTCGCCTGAAGGGTTCGAGGGTGGTCGGGCAAGCCGCGAGGGCCCAGCCATGCATCAGCTGGCATCGCCACGACGGGCGGTCCCCCTCTGCGCCTATTTAGCGGCGCGGGGCAGCTTTTCTTTCCGCCGCTGCAACGGGGGTACCTCGAGATTCGGCACCGCGCGCAACTTCGGACGCTTTCTACGGTTCCGGGCCCAACTGGGCCATGGCGCGCATGTAGGCACAATGGGCCACCTCGACGTCATTCCTTGTGATCCGGTTTGCGGTCGCGACTGTCCAGACTTGGTAGCCGCGCGAGACCCGGCGGCGAAGACTGGACCGGACTGCGGGCGAGCGAGCGGGCGAGACGTCCGGCATCACGGGGAACCTCATCGCGCTGACGACGGAGCAGGAGGCTCACGTCGTCGCCTGCTTTCTGTCGACGCCTCCCGAAACGAACACACGGCTTACGTCGCGTGGGCGGCAGCGCAGGGCGTGGACACGTTGATCCCGATCAGTCGCGACGACGGCCTGCTGGATTGGGTCTGCGGCAGCGGGCCGGGCGAGACGGAGGGTCTGTTCGGCATCCGCGAGCTCGTCGAAGCGCTCCTCCACGACGACGGGGTGCTCGATGCAGTGCCGCGGGCAAGCCACGACCAGCCGGTTGACGGCGTGGTCACCCCCACCCGCATCGTTCGCTTCGTGGGATAGCGCGGCTCAGTCGGTCGGCGCGGCGCGATCGTCGATCTCGTCGCCAATCTGGTCCACCCGCGCGATCGCCCGGTCGAAATCGTGGACGGCGGCCCACAGCCCCGGGTGGCTGGTGTGCACGTCCTCCAGCGAATCGCCCACCCCAGTGAGGCTGGCCAGGTCAAAGCTCAGGTTCGCCCGCGCACCGGTGAGCGCGCCGCGAACGGCGCTGAGGGCGACGGCGAGATCGGCCACCAAGGCGGTCTTGCCGTGCTGCTTCAGCCACTCCAGGTCGTCGATGGCCGCGGCGGCCTGGCCGCCCAGAGCGGCTGAGGACCGGGCGGCGCCGAGCGACGCGTCCCGGATCGCGGCGTCCCGGTCGGGGCCAGGGTCGAGCGCGAATGCCGCGCCGAACTCCCGCGATGCCTCGGCGTCGGCGTCGGCGAGCTGGAGCGCGGTCGCACGGAGCGACTCGGTGCGCCCGCGCAGCGCGGTGAGCTCGGTCACCAGCTCCGACGTTGTCTCGGTGTAGCCGGCCACCATCGAGGCAAGGCTCGCGGCCATGGCGAGCATCACGCCCGTTGCCGCTCCGCCGCCCGGCGCCCCGACGGTGCGGCCGAGCGCACGCGTCCACTCGTCGAGGCTCGAGCTGCGGGCAGAAACAATGTCGTCGTCCACGAATCTATTCTTACCAGTGAGTGCGCCGATGTCTCCCGCCGGCGGTTCGCGCAGGCGGACCTGGCGTCAGGCGCCGCCTCGGGTGGCCTCGCTAACATAAATCCTCCGAAGGGCGGCAGTCGAACCCTCTTCGTGCGTGCGGACTCCCGGCGACGCCCCAGGTGGGTGCCCCGGTCAGCCGCCCACGTACTCCGCAAGGTGCTCGCCGGTGAGCGTGGAGCGGGCGGCGACGAGATCGGCGGGGGTGCCCTCGAAGACGATCCGCCCTCCCTCGTGTCCCGCGCCCGGGCCGAGGTCGATGATCCAGTCGGCGTGGGCCATCACCGCCTGGTGGTGCTCGACGACGATGACCGACTTGCCGGCGTCGACGAGCCGGTCGAGGAGCCCGAGCAGATTCTCGACGTCGGCGAGGTGCAGCCCGGTGGTGGGCTCATCGAGCACGTACGTTCCCCCCTTCTCGCCCATCCGGGTGGCCAGCTTGAGCCGCTGGCGCTCGCCGCCGGACAGCGTCGTGAGCGGTTGGCCCAGGCTGAGGTAGCCGAGCCCGACGTCGGCGAGCCGGTCCAATACGGCGTGCGCAGCCGGTGTGCGCGCGTCGCCCGCGCCGAAGAACCCCTGCGCCTCGGTCACCGACATGGCGAGCACCTCGCTGATGTCGCGGCCGCCGAGCCGGTACTCCAGCACCGATGCCTCGAACCGCTTCCCCTCGCAGACCTCGCAGGTGGTCGCGACGCCCGCCATCATCCCCAGATCGGTGTAGATCACTCCCGCGCCGTTGCAGTTGGGGCAGGCGCCCTCGGAGTTGGAGCTGAACAGCGCCGCCTTCACGCCGTTGGCCTTTGCGAAGGCCCTGCGGATCGGCTCGAGCATTCCGGTATAGGTTGCCGGGTTGCTTCGCCGGGAGCCGCGGATCGAGCCCTGGTCGATCGACACGACCCCCAGGCCCAGAGGGATCGATCCGTGCACGAGCGAGCTTTTACCGGAGCCGGCGACGCCCGTGATGACGACCAGCACACCGAGCGGGATATCGACATCGACGTTCCGCAGGTTGTGTTCCGTCGCGCCGCGGATCTCGAGCGCGCCGGTGGCAGTGCGCACGGCCGGCTTGAGGGCGACCCGGTCGTGCAGGTGCCGGCCGGTGAGGGTGTCGCT
>JAJAZI010000303.1 GCA_026785785.1 Microbacteriaceae bacterium | reverse complement strand
CGGTTCGCCGTCCGGCAGCATCACCGACTGCAGCAACACCTCGCCCGGGCTCGCCGCGAGCTGCTCGCGCATCTCCACGGTGACGACCTCGTCGGGAAAGTTGCGGCTGCTCGTCGGCTGCAGAACCTGCTGGGTCTGCTGGCCCGGCGTGCGCTTGAGCGCGATACCGGTGCCGCCCGGAGTCGTGGTCGAACTGGCGATGGCGTTCTGCACGCTCACGCCGAGGGTCGCGAGCTCGACCGGGTTGGTCTCGTCGGTCGCCGGGGCGTCATCGAACAGTTGCTGCGCGATCAGGTTCGCCCGCGCCGCCTCGGCGTTGATCTGCTCGGTGCGCGACGACAGGAGGTTGCCGCCCACGCTGATCGACATGTACGCGCCGATGAGCCCGACCGCGACGCCCGACAGCATGACCGAGATCACGACCGTGCGGAACTGCAGCGACCTGCGCCAGAATCGCAGCGACCGCGGCATGTACGTTCGCCAGCCAAGTCCCCGCATGGAATGCCCCTCAGCTGGAGCCGGCGCGGTAGCCGACGCCGCGCACCGTCATCACAATGCGCGGGTTGTCGGGGTCTTCCTCGACCTTCGCGCGCAGCCTCTGCACGTGCACGTTCACAAGCCGGGTGTCTGCCTTGTAGTGATAGCCCCACACCTGCTCGAGCAGCATCTCCCGAGTGAACACCTGTTGCGGTTTCAGGGCGAGGGCGAGCAGCAGCTCGAACTCCAAGGGGGTGAGGTTGATCTTCGTGTCGCCGCGGCGCACCTCGTGGCCGGCGACATCGACCTCGATGTCGCCCACCTGCAGCGTGCCGGTTGTCGACGTCTGGGTCGGCCGGAGCCTCGTGCGGATGCGCGCGACGAGCTCCTTGGGGTTGAAAGGCTTGACGACATAGTCGTCCGCTCCGCTCTCGAGGCCGCGAACGACGTCGGAGGTGTCGGACTTCGCGGTGAGCATGATCACCGGCACGCCGGACTCGGCACGGATCTCGGCGCAGACCTCGATGCCGTCCTTGCCGGGCAGCATGAGGTCGAGCAGCACAAGGTCAGGTTTGGATGCCGTGAACACGCCGAAGGCCTGGGAGCCGTCGGCGCAGAAGACCGGCTCGAACCCTTCGGTGCGCAGGACGATACCGATCATTTCGGCGAGGGCGGTATCGTCGTCAACCACTAGGATGCGCGCAGTCATCGCCACCATCTTCGGATTCGACACGCCCAGTTTGCGGACGCGTGTTGAGCTTTACATCAAGAGTAGTCGAGTGTGAAAGCATCGTCAGATCACGTCCAGCGTCGTGGCAGCATCGAGGAGACCCGAGTGACCCAGAACGAGCCGTGGCACGCACCCGCAGGGCTCGGCCAGCCCCCGGCATCAGCGCCGTACGGTTCCCCGTCGCTGGAGCCGGGCCCGGCCGCGGGCCTCAGGGCGGGCTGGGCACCCCCGCCGCGCCCCGGGCTGATTCCGCTCCGACCGCTCGACGTCGGCAGGATCCTCGCCGCCCCGTACCAGCTGCTGCGCCGCAACCCGCGGCCGACCTTCGGCATGAGCCTTCTGTTGCAGGGCAGCGTGCTCCTACTCACCCTCGTGGTCGTCTCCATCGCGGCGTTCTTCATCCTCAGCCGCATCGATTTCGCTACCGGGTCAGAGGTGTCCGACGAGATCGTGGCCGGCAGCATCGGGATGATCCTGCTGTCGTCGCTCGTCCCGCTCGCCCTGTCGCTCGTCGCGACAGCGATCATGCAGGGCATCATCGTGCTCGAGGTCGCTCGGCAGAGCCTCGGCGAGAAGCTGCGGTTCCGCGAGCTTTGGGCTCTCGCGCGCGGGCGCGTCCTGGCCCTCGTCGGCTACTCGCTCGCCCTGACCGCGGTGCTGCTGGTCGCCGTGGCCGTCGTGATCGGTCTCGTCGCCGGCCTGTCGTTCCTCGGATCGGCCGGGGTCGTTGCCGGCGTCGCGCTCGCCCTGCTGCTGGGGGCTGCGCTCGTCGCGCTCGGAGCCTGGATCGGCACCAAGCTCGCGTTCGTTCCCAGCATCCTGATGCTCGAGCGGCTCACGGTCCGCGAGGCCATGGGCCGGTCGTGGCGGCTCAGCACCGGCGCCTTCTGGAAGATCCTCGGCATCCTGCTGCTCGTCGCGTTCATTCTGAACGTGGTGTCGTCGATCGCGGGAGCTCCCCTGCAGTTCGTGTCGGTGCTGCTCCCGGCGCTCATCGCCCCGACCGGCGATGAGACGGCGATCATCGCCCTGGTCGTCGCCGTGACGGTGGTGTCGCTCGTGCTCACGATCGTGGTCTCCGCGGTCATCCTCGTCGTCCAGTCCGCCACGACGGCGCTCCTCTACCTCGACCAGCGGATCCGGAAGGAGGGCCTCGACCTCGAGCTTGCCCGCTATGTGGAGGCCAGGCAGTCCGGCGGCGCGGCCGGGATGGCCGACCCGTATGCCGCCCGGATGGCAGCGCCGCCAGCAACGCCGGCAGCGCAGCCCGACGCCTCCCCCTGGGCATGATTCTGGCGGTTCCGGTCGACCCGGACGCGGAGGAGGCGCGCGAGCTGCTGGTGCGGGAGCTCGCGAAGCCGGTCTACCGCGCCGCCGAACCGACCTGGTTCGACCGTCTCAGCGCCACCGTCGGGGACTGGCTCGCCGACCTCCTCGAATCCGGGCCCGGCGGAACCCCCGCGATCGCCTGGACGGTGATCATCCTCGCGCTCGTCGCTGCGATCGTCGCGGCGTACCTCATCTTCGGTCCGCCCCGCGTCAACCGCCGCAGCACGGTCGTCGGCGGGCTGTTCGGCGACGACGACAGCCGCAGCGCGCAGACCCTTCACGCCGCCGCCGACCGCGCCGCCGCCGCCGGTGACTGGGTCATCGCGATTGAGGAGATGTTCCGCGCGATCGCGAGGATGCTCTCCGAGCGGGCCATTGTGTCGACGATGCCGGGCACGACGGCGAGCACGTTCGCGGCATCCGCGAGCGGGCCGTTCCCGGAGAGCTCCGCCGAGCTTGCCTCCGCCGCCGCGAGCTTCGACCCCGTGCGCTACCTGGATCGCCCCGGCTCGCGCACGGAGTTCGACGCGCTCGCGGCACTCGAGAGGAATTTGAGGTCCAGCACCCCGCACTTCGCCGGGGCGGGCGCATGACCGCGCCGACGGCCACGGCGACAGCCACCGCGACGGCGGCCACCGTGACGGTGCTGACTCCGACGGTGCGGGAGGGAGCACGCCGGTCGGTGTTCTGGGCCTCCGCCGGCGCCTTCGTGCTGCTCGTGGCGATCGGCGTCCTCTCCCTCATCGGGGTCTCCGGCGACGCGCCACGGTTGTCCCCGGCGAACCCCGCCCCCGACGGCGCGATGGCCGTCGCCGAGGTGCTGGCCGGGCAGGGCGTCGACGTGCGCCCGACCGACACCCTCGACGACACGATCGCCGCGGCCAGCGATCCTGCGACCACCACGATCGCGCTGTTCGACGAGGACGGCCAGCTCGACGACGCCCAGCGACAGACCCTGCTCGAGACTGGCGCTCACCTCATCGTGCTCGAGCCGGGCTTCGCAGAGCTCGCGAGCTTCGCCCCCGGGGTGAGCTCCGCCGGTGCTCCCGACGACGACCCCCTGCGGGCCGGTTGCGCGCTGTCCGCGGCGACGATGGCGGCAACCGTCTCTCCCGGCGGCCTCGCCTACCGCGCCGGGGCGAGCGCCGAGCTCTGCCTCACCAGCGACAGCGACACCGGCGCCGACGCCCACTCCTACATCCGCGTCGAGACGGCCGGAACGGTCGTGTCGATCGTGGGCGCGACAGAGGCCCTCACGAACGCGGCCGTCACCGACCTCGGCAACGCCGCGTTCGCACTCAATCTGCTCGGCGAGGACGAAACCCTTGTCTGGTACAGACCGTCGATTCTGGATGCGGCGGGCGGGACCGATCCCTCGGCCCTCACCCCCGGCTGGGTCACCCCCGCCATCGCGCTCCTCATCCTCGTCGCGGCGGCGGCCGCGTTCTGGCGCGGGCGCCGCTTCGGGCCCCTCGTCATCGAGGACCTGCCCGTCGTCGTGCGCGCAAGCGAGACGATGGAGGGGCGGGCGCGGCTCTACGAGAAGGGCTCGGCGCGGGTACGGGCCTTGGACTCGCTGCGCATGGCGACGATCTCCCGGCTCGCGACGCGGAGCGGGCTGCCAACGACGACCGACGTCGAGCAGGTCTGCCTCGCCGTCGCCGCGGCGCTCCGAACCGACCCCGCGGGAATCCGCTCGCTGCTCGTCGGCCAGATCCCCGAGACCGACGCCGACCTCGTGCGCCTCAGCGACCGGCTACTCGCGCTCGAAACCGCCCTCGCCGAGGAGCTGCGCCCGTGACGGCGCCGCGCTCCGGGCATCCGGACCACCAGGCATCCGGCCCGCCGGACATCCTGACCACCGGACGTCCTGACCATCAGGCATCCGGCCCGCCACGCCAACCCGACTATCCGACCGACGACCTGGAGACAACGAATCGCATGACAACGGAACTGAGAAACGCCTTCGCCCAGGTGCGCACCGAAGTGGGCCGAGCGGTTGTGGGGCAGGATGGCGCCGTGACCGGGCTGCTCATCGCGCTGCTCGCGGGCGGCCACGTGCTGCTCGAGGGCGTTCCGGGGGTCGCGAAGACGCTGCTCGTGCGGTCGCTGAGCCACGCGCTGAGCCTCGACACGAAGCGGGTGCAGTTCACCCCCGACCTGATGCCCGGCGACGTCACCGGCTCCCTCGTCTACGACGCCAAGGCCAGCGAGTTCGAGTTCAGGGCGGGGCCCGTGTTCACCAACATCTGCCTCGCGGACGAGATCAACCGCACGCCGCCGAAGACCCAGTCGGCGCTGCTGGAGGCGATGGAGGAGCGCCAGGTGTCGGTCGACGGCGTGTCCCGCAAGCTGCCCGTGCCGTTCATGGTCGCCGCGACCCAGAATCCGATCGAGTACGAGGGCACGTACACGCTGCCGGAGGCGCAGCTCGACCGCTTCCTGCTCAAGCTCGTTCTCGAGATGCCCGAGCGGGACAGCGAGCTCGAGGTGCTGCGGCGCCACTCCGCCGGATTCAACCCGCGGGACCTCACCGCCGCCGGCGTCACGCCAGTGCTGAGCGCGTCGCAGCTCGCCGAGGCGCAGGTACTCGTCGGCCGGGTCGGTGCGAGCACCGACGTCATGGGGTACGCCGTCGACCTCGCGCGGGCCACGCGGAGCAGCCCGTCCGTGCGCCTCGGCGTCTCGCCCCGCGGGTCGACCGCGCTGCTGGCTGCGGCGAAGGCGTGGGCGTGGCTCTGCGGCTCCGAGGGCGTCACCCCCGACCACATCCAGACGATGGCGCTGCCGGTGATGCGCCACCGTATCCAGCTGCGGCCGGAGGCGGAGCTCGAGGGGGTCTCGGCCGACACGATCCTGCGCTCGATCCTGCAACAGGTGCGGGTGCCGATCTAGTGGCCGTCTCCGGGTGGTTCGTCGCGCTCCTCGCGCTCGGCATCGTGCCAGTGGTGGCGTTCGGCGACGCGCTCGCTCTCATGGGCTGGCTCACGATCGTCGCCGCGGTCGGTGCGGTTGACCTCACGCTGGCCGGGTCGCCGCGCGCCGTGACCCTGGCGCGGGAGCTCCCCGCCCGGGTACGCCTCGGCGACACGGCCACGAGCTCGCTCACCATCACCAACCCGGGGCGCCGGGGCATCCGCGGCATCGTGCGCGACGCCTGGTCGCCGTCGGCCGGGGCCGCGCCCACCCGCGCGCGCATTGCCATCCCGGCCGGAGAGCGCCGCTCCGTGACAACTTCGCTCACCCCGTTCCGGCGGGGCGACCGCTCGGCCTCGCAGGTGACGATCCGCTCGTTCGGGCCGCTCGGGCTCGTCGCCCGGCAGGCGACCATCGCGGCGCCTGGCGTGCTGCGCGTGCTGCCCGCGTTCTCGTCACGCAAGCATCTGCCGTCGCGCCTCGCGCGGCTGCGCGAGCTCGACGGCTCAACCAGCGTGCAGGTCCGCGGGCAAGGTACGGAGTTCGACAGCCTGCGCGACTACGTGCGCGGCGACGACGTGCGGTCGATCGACTGGCGGGCGACCGCCAGGCGCAGCGACCCGTCGTCCGGGGCCGGCCCGCGCCTCACCATCAGGACCTGGCGGCCGGAGCGGGACCGGCGGGTGGTCATCGTCATCGACAGCGGACGCACCTCCGCCGCGCGGATCGCGAACGAGCCGCGCATCGACACGGCCTTCGAATCGTCGCTCCTGCTCGCCGCCCTCGCGAGCCGCGCCGGAGACCGGGTCGACACGGTCATCTACGACCGTCGGGTGAGGGGTCGCATCCAGGGCGCGACGGGCGCCCAGCTCCTCAGCCAGATGGTATCGACGATGGCGCCAGTGCAGCCGGAGCTCATCGAGATGGACTGGGCGGCCGTGCCGGAACTGGTGCGCTCGGTCACCTCCCAGCGCGCCCTCGTCGTGCTGATGACCTCGATCGACGCCCCCGGCGCCTCGCGCGGGCTGCTGTCGGTGCTGCCCCAGCTGACCCGCAGGCATCTCGTCGTCGTCGCATCCGTCGCCGACCCCGACATCACGAGGGCGACCCACGAGCGCCGCAACCGCACCGAGGTGTACCGGGCGGCCGCCGCCGAGCGCGCGCTGCTCGACACCGCCCGGGTCTCCGCAGCGATCCGGCAGCTGGGGGCGGATGTGATCACGGGCACCCCGGAGAGCCTGCCTCCTGCGGTCGCCGACCGGTATATCGCACTCAAGCTCGCCGGGCGACTCTGACCCCGAGCCCGTGGAGGCGGGCGGATGCTCAGGCCGCGATGATCCGGCGGGCGCCGGCCTCGAACTCGTCGAGGTCGCCCGTCTGGCCGGCCCGCCAAGCGCGGCCGCCCAGCATCCACTGGTACAGCAGGAAGCTGACGAGCGCAATCGCTCCGATTCCGATCTTGATCACCCACGGCCAGTCCTGGCGGGTCACGAAGCCCTCGATGACGCCCGAGACCAGCAGGGCGAAGACGAGGCCGATTGCGATGGTGAACAGCGCCCGGCCGTCTTCGGCGAGAGCCTCGCCGCGGGTGCGCGGCCCGGGGGCGATCCACGCCCAGAAGATCATTAGGCCGGCGGCGGCGGCGACGAAGACACTGTAGAGCTCGAGCTGGCCGTGCGGCGAGATGTAGAGGAAGAAGTCGCCGAGTCGCCCGAACTCGTTCATGACGGCGGCAGACTGCCCGAGACCCATGGCGTTCTGCACGATCACGCTGGGCACCCACACGCCGATGATGCCGAACGCGACGCACTGGGCGGCGATGAACGCGTTGTTGGTCCAGACCTGACCTGCGAAGGAGCCCTCCGGGTTCGCCGAGTAGTAGCCGACGAACTCCTCCTCCGCGTACTGGCGGCGCACGGACTCTGGGCCGAGGCCGGCGAGCAGCGCGGGGTTCTGAATGAACCAGACCGCCGTCAGCAGCGCGATCAGCGCGGTGGCCAGCGCCACGACGAGGGTGACCCAGCGCACCCTGTACAGCGCGGCGGGCAGCTGAAGGAGGAAGAACGCGGGCAACTGGCTCAGCACGTTCGCGCTGGCACCGGTGAAGCGCAGGCGTGCACGGCTCAGGTAGAGCGAGAGCCGGTCGCCCTGGGGCGAGTGGCCCGCCGTCGACTTGATCGCCGAGAGCTGCGCCGTGCCCGACTGGTAGCGCTCGATCAGCTCGTCCGAGTCGGCTCCAGAGAACTGGCGCTGCCTCCCGAGCCGGGCAAGGCGCTCCCACTCATCGCGGTGCGCGGCGGAGTAGGCGTCAAGATCCATCTGCTTAGATACTAGGCATGCCCGCGGCTGCGTTCGAACCCGACTATGTCGGCGACGACGAACTCGTGACCGGGGAGGCCGTCGCCCTCGACCTTCGCCCGGCGAGTTTCGTGCTGCGAGGCGCCGGCGCCGCGATCGACTTTGCGCTGACCTTCGCGATCGCGATCGGACTCGTGCAGCTGCTCAGCATCCCGGGCCTCGAGGCGGCAATCGACGAGGCCATGCTCGCGGCCATCGGAATCGGACTCGTCGTCGTGCTCACGATCGTGCTGCCGACGACGGTGGAAACCCTCACCAACGGCAAGTCGCTCGGCAAGCTCGCGATCGGTGCGCGCATCGTGCGCGATGACGGCGGCGCGATCGGGCTGCGCCACGCATTCATCCGGGCGCTCACGGGCCTTCTCGAGATCTTCCTCACACTCGGCGGGTTCGCGGCGCTCGTCGGGCTGCTCAACAGCCGCTCGAAGCGCCTTGGCGACCTGCTCGCCGGCACCTACAGCCAGAACGAGCGGGTGCAGGCGATCGTGTCGCACGCCGTCGGCGTTCCGCCGCTACTCGAGCGGTGGGCCGCCACCGCCGATGTCGCACGGATGCCGGACCGGGTCTCGCGACGGATCTCGCAGTTCCTTGCCCAAGCTGGCGGGCTCACGCCGGACACACGCACGCGAATCGCCCAAGAGCTGCAGGCCGAGGCCGCACCGTTCGTGAGCTCGGTTCCGGATGCACACCCGGAGGCGTTCCTGCTCGCGATCACCGCGATCCGGCGCGAGCGCGAGTCCGCGGCGCTCGAGCTGGAGCGGGAGCGCCTGCACCGGCTCGAGCCCGTACTCGGCGGGCGACCGCACGGCTTCCCCGACCGCGACTGACCCTCCCGAGCGCGCCAAACGCATCAAACGCACCGAACACACCAAACGCACCAAACGCGCCAAACGCCGCTACGGGAGGCCGACTACCCGCGCTCCCATCCCGCACTCGCGCGCTACATAGCACCCGCGTCAGCGCGCGGCACCCGCCCAGGCATCACTCCCGCGTCGACCACCCCGCAAACGCGGGTGCCGCGCGCTCACGCGCGAGGCCGACCACCCGCTGTCGCGCGCAGCACCCGCGCACACCCCTAACACCCGCGTCAGCGCGCGGCACCCGCGCAAGCATCACTCCCGCGTCGACCACCCCGCAAACGCGGGTGCCGCGCGCCCACGCACGAGGCCGACCACCCGCTGTCGCGCGCAACACCCGCGCACAACGCCAACACCCGCGTCGGCGCGCAACACCCGCGCACGCATCACTCCCCCGTCGACCATCTCACAAACGCGGGTGCCGCACACCCCAACATCCGCGTCGGCGCCCCCGCTCCCCGCCAGAGTCGGAACGCACCAGCACCCGCAGCCGCTCAGTAGCGGTACTGGTCCACCTTGAAGGGGCCGTCGACGCTCACTCCGATGTAGGCGGCCTGCTCGGCGGTGAGGGTCGTGAGCTTCACGCCGAGCGCATCCAGGTGCAGGCGCGCGACCTTCTCGTCGAGGTGCTTCGGCAGCACGTAGACCTGCTTGCCGTAGTTCTCGCCGTGCGCGTAGAGCTCGATCTGTGCGAGCACCTGGTTCGCGAACGACGTGCTCATGACGAACGACGGATGCCCGGTCGCATTGCCGAGGTTCATCAGGCGCCCCTCGGACAGAACGAGGATCGCCCGTCCCGACGGCAGCCGCCACTCGTGCACCTGCGGCTTGATCTCGATTCTCTCGGCTCCGGCGAGCGCCTCGAGGCCCGCGATGTCGATCTCGTTGTCGAAGTGCCCGACGTTCGCGAGAATCGCGAGGTGCTTCATGCCGAGCAGGTGATCGACCGTGATGACGTTCTCGTTGCCGGTTCCGGTCACGAAGATGTCGACCTGGTCGAGCACATCGTCGAGCGTCGTCACCTGATAGCCGTCCATGACCGCCTGGAGGGCGCAGATCGGGTCGACTTCGGAGACGATCACCCGGGCACCCTGCCCACGCATGGCCTCCGCCGCGCCTTTGCCGACGTCGCCGTACCCGGCGACGAACACGACCTTTCCCCCGATGAGCACGTCGGTGGCCCGGTTGAGACCGTCGGGCAGCGAGTGCCGGATCCCGTACTTGTTGTCGAACTTCGACTTGGTCACCGAGTCGTTGACGTTGATGGCCGGGAACAGCAGGCTCTCGCTCTTCGCGAGCTCGTAGAGCCGGTGCACGCCCGTCGTGGTCTCCTCGGTGACGCCGAGGATGCCGTCGCCGATCTTCGTCCAGCGATCACCGCTCTCGGCGAGCGACGCGCGGAGCGTGTCGAGGATGACCCGGTACTCCTGGCTGTCGGATGCCGAGGCGCCAGGCACGGCGCCCGCAGCCTCGAACTCGCGGCCCTTGTGCACAAGGACCGTCGCGTCGCCGCCGTCATCGAGGATCATGTTCGGTCCGGCCCAAGTGTCGCCCGCGGCCTCGGCCTCGGCCGACCAGTCGAAGATCTGAGTCGTGCACCACCAGTACTCCTCGAGGGTCTCGCCCTTCCAGGCGAAGACGGGCACCCCCGCGGGCGCGTCGACAGTGCCGGTCGGCCCGACAGCGACGGCGGCAGCGGCCTCGTTCTGGGTCGAGAAGATGTTGCAGCTGGCCCAGCGCACCTGCGCGCCGAGGGCCACGAGGGTCTCGATGAGCACTCCGGTCTGCACGGTCATGTGCAGGCTTCCCGCGATGCGCGCGCCCGCGAGCGGCTGCGACGGACCGAATTCCTCGCGCAGGGCCATGAGCCCCGGCATCTCGTTCTCGGCGAGGCGGAACTGATGGCGCCCGGCTTCGGCGAGGGAAAGGTCGGCGACCTTGAACGGAACGGCGGTAGTGGAGGTGGTCATCCGCCCATTCTGCCAGCTTGGGGCTGAGCAGGAGCGGGGCGTCGGACCGGGGTGCGGCGTCAGTCGCGGATGAGGCCCAGTACGAGATCGCGGACGCGCACCATCTCCCCCGGTGTACCAGCCTCGACGTTGAGCCGCAGGAGCGGCTCCGTGTTCGACGGACGCACATTGAACCACCAGAATGGGGCGTCGCGCTGCACGATGCCGGTGACTGTGAGCCCATCGAGCTCGTCGAACTCCGCCCTGCCCACGAATTCGTCAACGATGCGGGAGTAAGCGCCGGGGATGTCGGTCACGGTGGAGTTGATCTCGCCGCTCAGCGCGTACGGGGTGAACCGGGCGGAGATGCCCGACATCGGGTCGCTCTGGTACCCGAGCTCGGCGAGCACGTACATCGCCGCGAGCATGCCGTTATCGGCGCCCCAGAATTCCTTGAAGTAGTAGTGCGCAGAGTGCTCGCCCCCGAACACCGCGCCGGTGGCCGCCATCTCGTCCTTGATGAGGGAGTGGCCGACCTTGGTGCGCACCGGAACGGCGCCAGCCTGCGAAATCGTCTCCGGCACGACGCGCGAGGTGATGAGGTTGTGCAGCACGACGACCTCGCCGTCCGCGTCGAGCGCCTTCGCGCGCTCGATCGCACGCAGGGCGACGATCGCGGCGATGGCCGACGGGGTGACGCCCTCGCCATTCTCGTCGACGACGAAGCAACGGTCGGCGTCGCCGTCGAAGGCGAGCCCGAGGTCCGCGCCGTGCTCGAGCACCGCGCGCTGCAGGTCGACGATGTTGGCGGGATCGAGGGGGTTGGCCTCGTGGTTCGGAAAGGTGCCGTCGAGCTCGAAGTAGAGCGGGATGACCTCGATCGGGAGCTCCGGCAGGCCTGCGGCGCCGCCGAGCACCGCGGGCACGGTGAGCCCGCCCATTCCGTTGCCCGTGTCGACGACGACGCGGAGCGGGCGGATGCCGGAAAGGTCGACGAGGCCGCGGAGATAGGCGGCATAGTCGGCGAGCACGTCGAGCTCGCGGGCACCTCCGAGCTCCTCGGCAGTGTCGATGCCCTCGGCGAGGAACCTCGTGGCCCGGTCGCGGATCGCCCGCAGCCCGGTGTCGAAGCTGATGCCCTGGGCGCCGGCCCGGGAGAACTTGATGCCGTTGTAAGTGGCCGGGTTGTGGCTCGCGGTGAACATCGCGGCCGGAAGGCCGAGGTGGCCGGAGGCGTAGTAGGTCTCGTCGGTCGAGCACAGCCCGATCGCCACGACGTTGACGCCGCGGTCCCGCACTCCGGCGGAGAACGCCTCGGCGAAGCCGGGGGAGGAGTCGCGCATGTCGTGACCGACGATGATCTCCCCGCCGGGCGTGCCGATCTCGTCGGCGAACGCCGCGCCGAGCGCGCGCACAACGCCGACGGTGAGCTGCGAGCCGACGAGCCCGCGCACGTCGTAGGCCTTGATGAAGGGGGCGAGGTCGACGGGACCCGTCGGAGTCGAGAGGTCAATCATGCGGGAAAGCCTAGGTCACGCATCACGACGTGGCGGACGACCTGCCAACCCTGCGGCACCGACAGCCGCTCCGAATGCTTCGGGCAGAGGTCGTAGCTGTGCGGCTCCGGCGTGTAGCTCAGCGGTCCAAGCACCGCCATCGAGTCGGCGTAGTCGTAGGTGAGGGTCGACACCGCATCCGCGACGCAGGCCACCTTGCTGCAGGGACGTCCATCCATTTTCCCCACCCTAGGCCGAGGGCGGCCGCCCGCCGTCGCGACCCACCGTCGCTCCCCCGGTCGCGGCCTAGACTTGGATCATGGCTCGTTCCTCCCGTCGTGTCACCGGCCACCGCTCCGTGCGGGGCGGCTGGCGAGACCGACACGGGCGCGGCATCAGGTCGGCCGTCACCGGGCCGCACCTGCCGCTTCTGACGACCCGGGCGGATGTCTTCGAGAGCACGGTCGTCCAGGCCGCCGAATACCTCAAGGACCTGTGGCCGGAGGACCTGCGCCAGGTGAGCTTCGAGATCGCCGGGCTGCCGAGGGAGGTCGGCGCCAGCGGGGGTGTGGATCGCTGGCAGGTGTCCGTCGCCGAGCGGCGCGTGATCCTGTTCCGGCTGCCGATCGAACGACTCGCGAAGCTGCACCGCTCGGACGCGCTCCACCGGCGGATGCTGGTCGAGAGCTGCGTGTTCCGCGCCGTCGCCGAGCTGCTCGGTAAGGATCCCGGGGACCTCGCCCCCGACCGGTTCCGCCACCCGCGCTGAGCGGGCCGCGCCTCCCCGACCGGGCCTAGCGGTACACCGTGATGGCGGTCGACCCGGGACCTGGCGTCGTCACTCCGAACGAGGACAGCTCGCCGTCGCCGGTGTAGCTGACGTTCGCGATGAGACCGGTCGTTCCCGTCAGCACCACGTCATCGCGCCCGACCGACGTCGCGACGCTCCGGCCGGCCGGGACATCGATGCTGCGCGCCTCCCCTCCGGACTCGACCGTCACGGCCACATCGGCGTCGGTCGGGTTGGCGAGGTGCAGGCGTGGCGAGGGGCCCGGGGCGATGGCGAGCAGCGTCCGGTCGCCGAGGGCCTTGGGCGAGCCTAGCCAGGCGAAGTCGGCGATGCCGTCGTCCGTCACGGTGCTCGCTCGCACTCCGGCGACGACGGGAAGGTCGGCCTCGACGGTCACGGTGTATTTGCCGTCGTCGAGCCCGCCGAGGGCTACCTGGCCCACCTGGCCGCCGACGAGCTCAAGGTCGAAGACCGTGGGGTCGAGCTCGCTGCGCTCCGGGGTGACCGTGATCGTCGCAGTCGTCGGGGCCTTGCCGGGAAGCAGCACACGCACCGCTGTTTCGACGTCGGCGTAGCCGGGCTCGGTCTGCACCTCGGCGACGCGGTCCGCCGATGCGACGACGAGCCCAGGGATGACGACGTTGCGCGACGGCCCGCTCGTCTCGCCGATGATCTCGACCCCGCCGGGGGCGAGGGTGCGCACGATGGACTGCTGCAGGTTGGCGACGACTTGGCCGCCGCGGCTCTCCACCCGCACGACCGGAGAGACAATCTCGGGGGCGAAGGCCGCGAGCGAGATGATGCGCTGCGATCCGGGAGGCACCACGATGCCCTCCGCCCCCGGGGCGACGACGGGGCCGGACTGGCTGTAGATGCTCAGCGCGACGGTCGCGATGACCGAGCTGGGGTTGCTAATCGTGATGAGGGTCGTGCGCCCGACATCAGTCGCCCCTCCCACGAGCCAGGAGTCGCCGCTCGCCTCGGCACATTGGGCGGTCGCTAGCCCGAGCAGCCCGCCGGAGGCGACGGTCTGGGACTGGCTGCCGGCGAGCGCCGGCTGCCCGCCTGGCTCTCCGGGCGGGAGCACGAGCACCCGGGGTGCGATGCCGCTCGGGTTGTCCGTTGCGGGGAGCTGGCCCACCGTCGCCTCCGCGGGAACCGACTGGAAGGAGACGTCCGCGTCGCCCACCGACGTCGCGATGGTGGCGCCCTGGCCGGCGTCGTCGCCGAGCCGCAGCAGCGGCCCTGGGCACACGCGCTCTTGGGCGGTGGGCACGGGCGCGATTGACGCCGAGGGCGGGGTCAGCGTGTAGATGGGGCCGGTGATGACCGTCGCGGCGACCACGGCGGTGGCCGCGACGGAGCCCCCGATGATGCCGATGAGTCCGCGCACGCCGACAACGACGGCGCCCCTGCCCGTGAATCGGCGCGGCGCGAGGCCGGGCCCGCTCGTCTCGGCCGGCACATCGCTCGCCGTGGACTCGAGCGAGGACGGCTCGTCGGCGGCTGAGCCGCTGGGCTCGGCCGGGGTCCGCTCGCCCGGCGGGGTTCCGACGGGCTCGATGTCGTCGCGATCAGTCATCGGTGTCCTCGTCGAACGTCGTTGCGGGCTCTTCGTTCTCGGTTCCGCGCGAGACGTGTTCGCGGCGGCGCCGGGCGGTCGGCACGGCGAGCAGCACGGTCATGCCGACGATCAGACCCTGGCCGATGAGCACGATAATCCCGAGCACGGAACCGGTGTTCGACGGCCCCGTCACCGCCACGGTGTCGGCCTCGCCGACGTAGCGCCAGAGCAGCCCCCTCGACGTCTCGCCGACCGGAATGAGCAGGGAGTTGCCGTCAAGCGCGTCCTGGGTGCGACGCAGCACGGCCGCCTCGGCCTCGTCAGCGGATGCCGCGCCAGCATCGGCATCAGCATCCGCGCCCTCGAGAACGATGAAGCCGATCGCGAGGTCGTCGAGGTCGGGCGCCGAGTCATACCCACTGCGCGAGGCGAGGTTGCCGGCGAGGTTCGCGAGCCGCGCGTCTGCATCGCTCATCTCAACCGCTGTTGCGTCGAGCGTCGACTGCTGCTCGAGCAGGGTGCCGCGACCGCGCTCCAGCGAGGCCGCGATGGCACCCTCCCCCTCCGGCGCGAGGATGAGCGTGCCGATCTTGGGGCGGGAGGTCGCCTCGGCATCGACGAAAGCGGGCAGCAGCCGGGCCGGACCCGGTTGCACGGAGAGCGTTCCAAGCAGGTTGGACCCGACGAGCGGGACGGCCAGGAGCAGCGAGGCGACGCCGAGCAGCACCGCGAATCCCCTCGCCGCGGCCCCGATCGCGTCGAGCGAGACGAGGGCGGCGCCGATCAATCCGAGCCAGAAGAGGCTGAGGCCAGACCCCGGCCAGATCCCGACGGTCTCCGAACCGACGGCGGCAAGCTCGAGGCGGGTAGAGATGACCGCCGTCGCGTATCCGAGCAGAGCGACCGCGAGCGCGGGGATCGAGCGTCGGGATCCGCGCACGAACAGCCCGAGGAAAGCGAGCAGGCCGAGGGGCAGCAGCAGTGCCGCCACGAAAGTGGGCGCCGTCGCAGCAGGAAGGAGCACCCGATCGAACAGCGCCGTCCAGCCGTTCGAGCCCCCGGCTGCGGACCCGAGGGCGAGCTGGATGCCGGAGCTGGCGCCGCCCGCCGTGGGAACACCGGGGTCGGCGAGCAGACCGAGCGGGTTTCCTCGCAGGATCTGGTCGATCACGAGCGGCGCGACCAGCGCCGCGGCAGGCAGCGGGATGCCGAGCAGCCGGTAGGCGCGGCGGGGGCTGGAGAGCACGAGGGCGAGCCACATGCCCAGCAGCGCGGGCGTGAGCACGGGAGCCGAGGCCGTCACGGCAGCGAAAACGAGGGCGGCGCCGGCGGCGGCCGTCCACGATCTTCCCGCGGCCAGGGCGAGGAGCACGAGCCAGGGCAGCAGGAGGTGGGCGATCGAGGCGCCGAGGTGACCGGTGCCGAGGGAGGAGAGGAAGGGCGGGGCGATCCCCCACAGCACGGCGGCGAGCGCAGGAGGCCACGGGCGCACGGTGAACCGCCGTGCCGCGAACCATGCACCGAGCGTCGCCAGTGGCAGCGCGAGCACGTAGAGCGCGACGATCGCGGCAGAGGGCTGCCAGAAGGCGAGCGAGCCGAGCAGGGCGAGAACGTAGCTGAACGGGTCGGCGGCGCCCGTGAACCCGACGCCGATCTCCCGCCAGCCGTACCCCACCTGCGCCCACAGCTTGCCGACGCTGCCGAGGGGAAGTAGCCCGCCGCCGGAGACCGAGTTGGCTCCGAGAAGCCCGCCAAACGGGACGAGTCCGACGAGACCCGCGCCGAGGACGGCCCACAGGCCACCGCCGGTGACGAATCCGATGGGCTCCTCGCGGTAGGCGGCGGGGCCCGCGGGGCCCGTCCCGCCGCCGTCGTCCTGGCGGTGGGTTCGCTGCTCCCTCGCCCGACGCCAGGAGAGCCGGAGTGGCGCGATCGCCTTCCAGCCCAGACTGCTCGTTCGGCGGAGGTTACGGCGGGCGCGTATGACGGGCACAACGTCGAAGGCGGCACGTAAGGCCGTGACGAGCTCGGCGCCGACGGCCCCCGGCCTCTTGGCCAGCAGGTGCACGATCGAACGGATGATGGCGAGGGGGATGAGAGAGAGCCAGTGCAGCGGCAACGCAGCAGGGGGCGCGTAGACGAGGCGGCGGTGCAGCTGGGCGGAGCGGGAGATCTGCATGCGGCGCCGGTCGCTCAGCGCCCGGCGCCCGAAGTGCTGCGGCCCCCCGGCACTCGCCACCCGGGCGCCCGGCACCACGATGACGCGATGGCCGGCGAGGCGGGCCCTGACACAGAAGTCGAGCGCGGCATCCGTCGACGGGAGGGCGGGGTCGAACCCCCCGAGCGCGGTCCAGACGGATCGGCGGACCAGCATCCCCGATGCCGCGACCCCCAGCACGTCGCCTCGGATATCGTGTTGGGCCTGGTCGAGCTCGTCCTCGACGAGGCGCACCGAGGTGCCGACGGGAGTCATCGACTCACCGAATTCGGCAATGACGTCCCGCCTCGTCCAGCCCATCAGCTTCGGGCCGGCGACGGAGACGGACGGGGCGATCTCGACGGCGCCGAGCAGCCGGGCGAGCGCATCCGGCTCCGGCGCGTTGTCGTGCGCGAGCAGCCAGAGCCACTCGTTGTCGGAGACCGCGGGGGCGGCCACGTGCACAGCGTGCGCGACTGCCTCGCCGAACGAGGCCTTCGCGGGGGCCGCCACGAGCTGGGCGGGACCGGTGGCGGTGAGCATCGACGCCGAGTTGTCGCTCGACCCCGCATCGACCGCGATCAGGAAGTCCGGCCTGCGCGCCTGCCTGTCTACCGCCGCAAGGGTTCGCTGCAGATACTCCGCCCCCGACCGGGCGACAAGGATTGCGGTTACTCGCTGTTGCATCCCCTCGAGCCTAGGCGCGATTGCAGAGAGCATGCCACTGACACGCTCAGTCGGGGAGAGGTCAGGCCGAGTCGCGCTTCCTCAACTTGCGGCGTTCGCGCTCGGACAGTCCACCCCAGATCCCGAACCGCTCGTCGTTCGCCAGTGCATACTCGAGGCACTCGGAGCGCACCTCGCACGACTGGCAGATCTTCTTCGCATCACGGGTCGATCCGCCCTTTTCCGGGAAGAACGCCTCGGGATCGGTCTGGGCGCAGAGCGAATCGGTCTGCCAGGCGAGCGGGTCGCCGCCCATCGGCACCATCTTGCGGACCCCAGGGACTCCGAGTCGTACGGGATCGACGAACCAGTCGTCGGGCACGCCTCGGCGGTGGGTGCCTCCGCTTCCGGTGGTGCTGTTGGCAGCGGCGCTTTCGGCTAATGCCATATCACGGTCTCCCCTCCGCTCGACGTTCTTACGACAGCCTGTCGTGTTAAGGATAATTACACCGGTGTAGTTACCCCGGAGTCAAGCTGCGAATCGTAAACCCTCAACTTCATATGGAGAGTTGGCGACGCGCCGGACGGTTCCGGTCGCTAGCCCTTGCGCGCCTGCCATGCGCTCTCGACCATGTCGCGCAGGCTGTGCCGCATCCGCCAGTCGAGGTCCCGCGCGGCGAGCGCGCCGCCCGCGACGATGCGAGCGGGGTCGCCGGGCCGCCGTGGGGCGATCTCCGGGGAGAACGGGATGCCCGTGACCTGCGCGATGGTGCTCATGATCTCACCGACGGAGACTCCGTCACCGCTGCCGAGGTTGTAGGCGCTCTCGAGCGGCTCGCCGGCGTCCAGGCGGCGCGCGGCGGCGACATGCGAGATTGCGAGGTCGGAGACGTGGATGTAGTCGCGCACGTTGGTGCCGTCGGGCGTGGGGTAGTCGTTGCCGTTGATGCGGGGCGTTCGCCCGTCGAGGAGCGCCTCGAACACCAGCGGGAACAGGTTGTGCGGGCTCACGTCGAAGACGGCGCCCTCGCCCGACCCGACGACGTTGAAGTAGCGAAGTGACGTGTGGCGGAGGCCGGCCGCGACCGCTTGATCACGCAGCAGCCATTCGCCGATGAGCTTCGATTCGCCGTACGGCGACTGGGGGGACGTGGCGGTGTCCTCGGTGACGAGCTCGGTGTCCGGGGTTCCATAGACGGCCGCGCTCGATGAGAACACCATCCGATCGACGCCGCGGTCCTGCATCGCGGCGAGAAGGATCGCGGTTCCGGTGACGTTCTGCTCGTAGGTGAACAGGGGGCGCGTCACCGAGACGCCCGCGTACTTGAACCCGGCGACGTGGACGACACCGGTGACGTCGTGCGCGTCCATCGTGCGCATCAGGAGGTCGCCGTCGAGGATGCTGCCGCGCGCGAACGGGACACCGGTTGGCAGGAACGCCACCCGCCCGCTCGAGAGGTCGTCGATCACCACGGCACGCAGGCCGGCCCCAACGAGCGCGCGAACCACGTGGGAACCGATGTAGCCGGCGCCGCCGGTCACTAGCCAAGTCATGGCTCCACTGTATTGCCGGGCACCCCGTGCCGTCTGTCAGGCTGGGGAGGTGCCAGCCCCCCTCCGCCGACTCCTCGCCGACGAACGCGCACGCTTCGTCGTCATCGGCGGCATCAACACAATCGTGGCCTACGGCCTGTTCGCGGCGTTCGAGGCCGCGTTCGGCGGCCGCTACCTGCTCAGCCTGCTGCTCTCCTACCTCGTCGCGACCATGCTCGCCTTTGTGCTGCACCGCAGGGTGACCTTCGCGGTATCTGGCCGGGCGAGCCTCGTGGCCGACTTCCTCCGGTTCGAGAGCGTCTACGTCGTGATGCTCGCCGCCAACGCGGTGCTGCTGCCCGTGCTGGTCGAGCTCGCAGGCTGGTCGTCGCTCGCCGCCCAGGCCGCCATCATCGTCGTCACGACGATCGTGAGCTACCTCGGGCACAAGTTCTTCTCGTTCCGCCGGCCCTGAGCGCGCTCGCGCGTCGGCTGGTGAGATGCCCCCGTCAGCCCGTCGTCGCGACGAAGACCTCGCCATCGCCGGCGAGTGTGATCTCGGCCTCGTCTGGCGTGATGTAGACGGCCGAGCCCCGATCCAGGCGGGCAGAGGATGCGCCGGAGAGAGCGACCGATCCGCGCGTGCAGATCGCGATTGCCGGCCCGTGGAGCGGGAACGTCGCTGGCGCTCCCCCGCCGAACCGGACGAGCACGAAGTCGGGCACGGTCGGCCGGTACACCTCGAGGCCAGGCGACGGGCGCTCCGGCGTCAGGACGGGCAGGGCGCGCGGGGTGAAATCGAGCACGTTCAGCAGCTCGGGAACGTCGACGTGCTTGGGAGTGAGTCCGCCCCGCAGCACGTTGTCGGATGCCGCCATGAGTTCGACCCCGAGGCCGGACAGATAGGCGTGGATGTTGCCGGCCGGCAGGTAGAGGGCCTGGCCGCGTCGCAGGGACACGCGGTTGAGCAGCAGCGAGACCACGATGCCCGGGTCGCCGGGGTACTCCACGGCGAGGTCGACGGCGGTGGCGAACGCGGTATCGAAGCGCCCGTCCTCCCCCGGCGCCGGGGGGCGCGCGGCCAGGTCAGCGACGAGGGCGACGACCGCGTCGACGTCGTCTCCGCCGCGGCTGAGCCACTCGACCACGTCGGGCAGCGCGTCGTCGGATGCCACCAGTTCGAGCAGCGCGTCGAGCGGCGCGACCTGCACGCCCGCCGCCCGACGGTGCAGGATGGCCAGGATCTCCCGGTACTCCGTCAGGGTTCGGAAGCCGCAGAGGGCCTCGAACCGCTCGCTGAGCGCGTAGATGAGCTCCGGCTTCGAGTGCTCATCGCGGTAGTTGCGGTGCGGCGCGTCGAGCGGCACGCCCGTCTCGTTCTCCCGGCGGAACCCCTCCCGCGCCTTCTCCGCGGTGGGATGCGCCTGCAGCGACAGGGGCGACCGGGCGGCGAGCAGCTTGAGCAGGAACGGGAGCCGAGCGGAGTGCGCGTATGATCCGAGCGTCGTGCTCGGGTCGGCGGCGATCCACGCCTCCAGGTCGACCGCTCCCCCGATGGCCTCCGGGTCGACGATTCTGCTGGGAGACCCGCGGTGCGCGCCGAGCCAGAGTTCCGCTTCGGGCCCGCCCGACGGTTCCCACCCGAGCAACTCCGCGATCGCGGTGCGAGATCCCCACGCGTACGGCCGCGGACGATTGGTGATGCCTACAAACATCCGACGGATTCCCTAGTGGTTTGCTACTGAATTGAGGCGATCTACAAAGCCTGCCGGGCGCGACTCGGCGCCCGTTAGACCAAACTACCAATGCCTTTTGATGCTGGCGGCGCTCCACCTAAGCTCCCGATGGATGGCCGCTTCGCCCCTGGCGTCGTGGCTGATCGCCCGTCCTTCCCGAGCAATGGAGCATCCTCATGTCTTTCCAGCCTCTCAGCAGCGACTTCTACGGCTACGAGAACGCCCTCACGGACCAGGAGAAGTCCCTCATCGTCGACCTCCGAGCGTTCCTCGAGACTGAGGTACGCCCGATCGTGAACGGCCTCTGGGCGGATGCCGAGTTCGTGCCCCGCCGCATCGTCGAGGGCCTCGCCGGCCTCGGACTGTTCGGCCAGCCGTG
>JAJAZI010000302.1 GCA_026785785.1 Microbacteriaceae bacterium | reverse complement strand
GTTCAGCGTGGTTGGGCGGCAGCTCGGCGGGATTCGGGCGGCGGCCTTGCGTGGTTCGGGTGGCGGTTCAGCGTGGCTGGGGCTGGCGGCTCAGCGCGGTTCGGGTGGCGGCCGGCGTGGCTCGGGTGGCGGCGGAACCGCCTTGGCCAGGGCGACGTCGGCCAGCGCGATCTCGACCGGGCCCCGCTTCGTCTCCACGACACAGGTCGTGTCGTCGGCCCAGACCAGATAGCCGAGGGCATCCGTCATCATGCCCTCGATGCGGTACCGCACGACGATCCGGGTGCCGGGGGTGGTGCCCGACACGAAACGGGCGGCGTCTGAGCTCACCGCACCGACCCGACTGCCCCGGCTGCCTCGGCCGCCGCTACGCCGCGAGCTCGCGCTTGAGCGCCGCGGCGAAGGCGTCGATGTCGGCCTCGGTCGTGTCGAAGGCGCACATCCAGCGCACCTCGCGGGTGGCCGGGTTCCAGTCGTAGAAGCGGAACGACTCGCGCAGCCGGTCGGCGACTCCGGCCGGCAGGATCGCGAAGACCGCGTTCGCCTGCGTCTGCTGGGTGAGCGTGACGCCGTCGATGCCCTCGACGGCGGTGCGCAGCCGCTGCGCCATGGCGTTCGCGTGGGACGCCGACCTCAACCACAGGTCGCCCTCGAGCAGCGCGACGAGCTGCGCCGAGACGAACCGCATCTTCGAGGCGAGCTGCATGTTCATCTTGCGCAGGTAGATGAGGCCCTGCGAGACATCCGGATTCAGCACCACGATCGCCTCGCCGAACAGCAGCCCGTTCTTGGTTCCGCCGAAGCTCAGGATGTCGACGCCGGCATCCGTCGTGAACTCCCGGAACGGCACCCCGAGCGACGCGGCGGCGTTGGAGAGCCGGGCGCCGTCCATGTGTAGCGTCATGCCGCGCTCGTGCACGTGGTCGGCGATCGCGCGCACCTCGGCCGGCGTGTATGCGGTGCCGAGCTCGGTCGACTGGGTGATGCTCACCGCGAGGGGCTGCGCGCGGTGCTCGTCGCCCCACCCCCACGCCTCGGTGTCGATGAGCTCGGGGGTGAGCTTGCCGTCGGGAACCGGCACGGTCAGCAGCTTGAGTCCCGCGATGCGCTCCGGCGCGGCGTTCTCGTCGGTGTGGATGTGCGCGTTGCCGGTGCAGACGATGGCGCCCCAGCGCGGCAGGATCGACTCGAGGCTGAGCACGTTGGCGCCGGTGCCGTTGAACACCGGGAACGCTTCGACCTGCTCGCCGAAGTGCGACCGCATGACCTCCTGCAGCCTGGTCGTGTAGACGTCCTCTCCGTAGGCGACCTGGTGGCCGCCGTTCGCGGCGCCGATCGCGGCGATGACCTCCGGATGCGCGCCGGCGTAGTTGTCGGAGGCGAAGTCGCGGTAGGACGTGTCGTGAAGCTGTGTCATGACACAAGTGTCCCATTCGCGGCTGGTCTCCTCCTCCCACGCGGTAAATTTCGGATGCTGCCGTCGCGGCACCGCTGGTGCTTGCCGTGTGGCGGCACCCACCGCAGGAGTTTCTGCGCCACGCCGTCTCGTTTGGCCGGACGAGCCGGAGTGTTGCTGAATCTCCTGCCGAACGTGACTTCTGGCCCGGCTGACTTCATCCGCGGACGGGGTCGACCCTCAGCATCCGGTCCGTCCCGCCCGTGATGGACCCGCGGATGCTGGCCCGGCGGATGCTGGCTCGGCGGCACCTGACGCGCTCACTTAAGACGTGGGGAGGTACTTAACGCAGGAGTTTCTGCGCCACGCCGTCTCGTTTGGTCGAGTGAGCCGGCGGGTTGCAGATTCTCCTGCCGGCCGGTCCCAGCACCGCGAAACTTAGCCCGGTGCCGGTGCCGGTGCCGGTGCCACCACCGCGCATATCGCGTACAAACCTACCCGCGCAGTGCCTCGCCGAGCTTCACCCTCGTGCCGGTGCGAAGCAGCGCGTTCGAGTAGATCCGCGCGCCGACCACGATCACGAATCCGGTGGTGACCGCGAGCACGAGAAGCGACACGAGCGGCTCCCACCACAGTGCCTCGCCGAGGAACAGCCGCATCGGCATCCCGACCGGCGCCGAAAACGGCACGTACGACATGATCGCCAGCACCGTGGGGTTGTCGTTGAAGAAGATCACCGCGAAGTAGGGCAGCATCACGAGCGTCGTGATGGGCGAGATCACGGCGCCGAGATCTTCCTGGCGCGACACGAGCGAGGCGGCCGCTGCGAACATGGAGGCGAGCAGCACGAACCCGAACACGAAGAACACCACGAACCAGGCCGCCGACGGGCCCACCTGGACGAGCACGGAGTTCTGCCCCGTGATGAGCAGCCCGATCGACGAGAACAGCGCGATCAGCAGCGTCTGCCCGAAGGAGAGGATGCTGTTGCCGACCACCTTGCCAGCGAGCAGCAGCCGCGCGGAGATCGTCGCGAGCAGCAGCTCGACGATCCGGGTCTGCTTCTCCTCGACGACGCTCTGCGCGATCGTCGAGCCGAAGGTGATCGTGGAGAGAAAGAACACGATGCCGAAGCCGAGCGCGACGAGGTAGGCCAAAAATGGATCCTGCTCGGCCGGCTCGAGAATGCGCAGGTCGGGCGCGACGCTGAGCTGAGCGAGGAGGCCGGGAGGAATCGAGTCGAGGCCGATCACCGTGATCCCGAGCGGCGAGACCTCCGAGTTGGAGACGATTCCGGCGTCCACCTCGCCCGCGCGCACGAGCTCCTCCACCTCGGACACCTCGCTCACGAGGGTCTGCGCGTACCCCGACATGTCGGGCAGTGCGTTGATGACCGAGCGCTGGATGGCGACCTTCGGCAGCTCGGCGTTCGCGCTCGCGATGCCGCCGACCACGATCGAGCCGAGCACGATGGCGAGCAGGATGCCGGTGGACACGAGGAAGCTCCGGCTGCGCAGCCGCGCAATGACCTCCCGCGCGGCGACGAGTCGGATGACGCGCGCCGCCGACAGCTTCGCGCGCGGGGCGCCGACGGGCTTGGGCAAGGCTTGCGCAGTCATCGGATGACCTCCCGAAAGATCTGGGCGAGGGACGGCCGCATACGCACGAAGCCCCTGACGGTGTCGGCGGCGATCGCCCGGCGCAGCACGCCCTGGGCGATCGAGGGGGCATCCACGTCGAACAGGGCACGCCCGTCGGCGAGCTCGAGGACGCGCACACCGGGCATCTCGCGCACCCAGCTCGCGTCGCCGGCAACGAGGAGCTCGTAACGCTGTCCGGAGTGCTCCTCGCGCAGCCCCTCCCTCGACCCGGTGGCGCGGATGCTGCCGGCGGCGATCACGATGAGGTCGTCGCAGAGTCGCTCGACAATGTCGAGCTGGTGCGAGGAGAACAGCACGGGCGCACCGGCATCCGCCCGGGACTTGAGAACCGCGAGCACCGTCTCGACGGCGATCGGGTCGAGCCCGGAAAACGGCTCGTCGAGCACGAGCACCTCGGGGTCGTGCACGAGGGCGGCGGCGATCTGCGCGCGCTGCTGGTTGCCGAGCGACAGGCTCTGCACCGTGTCGCCTGCACGCCCGCCGAGGCCGAGCTGGTCGAGCAAGTCCGCAGTGTTGCGCTTCGCCCTCGCCTGGTCGAGCCCGTGCAGCCGGGCCAGATAGACGAGCTGCTCGGCGACGCGCATCTTCGGGTACAGGCCGCGCTCCTCCGGCATGTAGCCGAACCGGCGCCGGTCCTCCGGGAGCAGGTCGTCGCCGTCGAGACGCACGGTTCCGGCATCCGCGCTGAGCACCCCGAGGATGATCCGCATCGTCGTGGTCTTGCCCGCGCCGTTGCTGCCGACAAACCCGGTCATGCGCCCCGGGAGCACATCGAAGGTGACGTCGTGTAGCACTCGCCGGTCGCCAAAGGACCGGCCGACCCCGCGTACCTCGAGCATCCGTGCCTCCCTGGCGTTCATTTAACTTTAGGTGAGGAGGGGGTTGTGGTGATCAACGCTCAGGCGCGCCTGTCTAGGCTTTCAGCATGAAAGCAACTGTGATCCATGGCGCCCGCGATGTCCGACTCGAGGAGGTGGCGAGCCCGGACTTGAGCACCGGGGGAGACGCGATCGTGCGTGTGGTCGCCGCCTGCGTCTGCGGCTCCGACCTGTGGCCCTATCGCGGCGTGACCCCCATCGAGGAGCCGAGTCGTATCGGTCACGAGTTCGTCGGCATCGTCGAGGAGGTCGGGCCGGATGTCGCGCGCATCAAGGTCGGGGACTTTGTCATTGCCCCGTTCTACGACTGCGACATGACCTGTGCGAACTGCCTCAACGGCGTCAGCACGTCCTGCCTGCACGGCGGCTGGTGGGGCAGCGACGACCGGATGGGCGGTTTCGCCGACGGCGCCCAGGGCGAATTCGTTCGGGTGCCGCACGCCGACGGCACGCTCGTTGCGACGCCGGAACAGCCGGACGCCGCGCTGGTTCCGAGCCTGCTCGCACTCTCCGACGTGATGGGCACCGGCCACCACGCGGCGGTGTCGGCCGGAGTGGGCCCCGGAAGCACCGTCGTCGTGGTCGGTGACGGCGCGGTCGGACTCTGCGCGATCCTCGCTGCGCGCCGCCTCGGGGCCTCGCGCATCGTCGCGATGTCCCGGCACGCCGACCGCCAGGCGATTGCCCGCGAGTTCGGCGCGACCGACGTGATCGAGGCGCGCGGCGACGAGGGCGTCGAGCGCGTGAAGGCCCTCTTCGACGGGCTCGGCGCCGACTG
>JAJAZI010000301.1 GCA_026785785.1 Microbacteriaceae bacterium | reverse complement strand
GTGGCCGGGCTCTCCACCGAGCTCGAAGACGTCACCGAGGTCGAATACCGCCAGCTGCGCATCGAGCGTGTCGTACTCATCGGCATCTACGGCCAGGGCAACGTCATCGAGGCCGAGAACTCCATGCGTGAGATGTTCGCCCTCGCCGAGACCGCCGGAGCGGTCGTCCTCGACGGTCTGCTGCAGCGCCGACCCAACCCGGACCCCAGCACCTACTTCGGCAAGGGCAAGGCCGAGGAGCTGCGTGGCGTCGTCGCGGCGACCGGCGCCGACACCGTGATCGTCGACGGCGAGCTCGCCCCGAGCCAACGGCGTGCGCTCGAGGACATCGTCAAGGTCAAGGTCATCGACCGCACCGCGGTCATCCTCGACATCTTCAGTCAGCACGCCAAGAGCCGCGAGGGCAAGGCCCAGGTGGAACTCGCCCAGCTCGAGTACCTGCTCCCGCGTCTGCGCGGGTGGGGCGAGTCGATGTCCCGCCAGGCCGGCGGCCAGGTGGGCGCCGGCAACGGTATGGGCTCGAGGGGCCCCGGCGAGACCAAGATTGAGCTCGACCGCCGTCGCATCCACACCCGCATGTCGCGGCTGCGCAAGCAGATCGAGGGCTTCAAGCCGTCTCGGGAGGCGAAGCGCGCCAACCGCGTGCGCAACTCGGTACCGTCCGTCGCGATCGCCGGGTATACGAACGCGGGCAAGTCGTCACTGCTCAACCGGATCACCCGCGCGGGAGCGCTTGTCGAGAACGCCCTGTTTGCGACTCTCGACACGGCCGTGCGCAGGAACGAGACCCCCGACGGCCGCGCCTACACGCTCACCGACACCGTGGGGTTCGTGCGCAACCTTCCCCACCAGCTCGTCGAAGCGTTCCGGTCGACCCTGGAGGAGGTCGCGGATGCCGATGTCATCGTCCACGTCGTCGACGGCTCACACCCCGACCCGGTGAGCCAGCTGAGCACGGTGCGCGATGTGATCGGCGAGGTCGACGCGCGCCACCTTCCCGAGATCGTCGTGTTCAACAAGTCGGACCTCATCGACGACGACCAGCGGCTCGTGCTGCGGGGCCTGGAACCGAGGGCGATCTTCGCCTCGGCGCGCACCGGCGAGGGCGTCGACGAAATCCTGGCGCGGATCTCCGAGCTGCTGCCCGTTCCGCGGATCGAGCTCGACCTGCTCATCCCGTTCAGTCGCGGCGACGTCGTGACCAGGCTGCACGACCACGCGCGCGTACTCGACACCCGCTACGACGAGAACGGCACCCGCATGCACGTGCTGGTCGACGAGGAACTGCAGGCGGCCGTCGCCGAGTTTGTGCTGGCCCCGGCCGTCTGATTGAGACTCGTCTAATAGACCCGTCTGATTTAGCCCGTCTGATCGAGACCCGTCTGATCGAGACCCGTCTGATCTAGACGGCGCGGAGGACCGCGACGACCTTGCCGAGCACCTCGGCGAAGTCGCCGAGCATCGGCGCGAACGCGGAGTTGCGCGGAAGCAGCCAGGTGTGGCCGTCGCGCTGCTGGAACACTTTCACGGTGGCCTCGTCGTCGAGCATCGCGGCGACGATGTCGCCGTTCTCCGCTGTCTTCTGCTGACGCACGACGATCCAGTCGCCGTCGCAGATCGCCGCGTCGATCATCGAGTCGCCCGACACCTTGAGCATGAATAGGTCGCCCTTGCCGACGAGCTGGCGGGGGAGCGGGAAGATCTCGTCGATCTGCTGTTCGGCGGTGATTGGCACCCCTGCCGCGATCCTTCCGACGAGCGGCACCATTGCCGCGTCGCCGACCGGGGTCGGATTGTCCGAGACGGCGCCCGAGTCCGTGCGGGGAACGTCGATGAGCACCTCGAGGGCACGCGGCCGGTTCGGATCGCGCCGCAAGTAGCCGCTCAGCTCAAGCTGGTTGAGCTGGTGGGTGACGCTCGAGAGGGAGGAAAGGCCGACGGCATCGCCGATCTCCCGCATGCTCGGCGGATAGCCCCTGGAGGCGACGGATCTCTGGATCGCGTCGAGGATGGCCAGCTGCTTCTCGCTCAGGCTCTTGCGACGGCGGGTTCCCGCGCGCTCGGTCGACTCGCTGGCCGGCCTGTCCTGCTGGTTCTCGTCCACGAATGCTCCTTATTGCGGGGTCATACCTGCGCCGTCGGGGCCGAGCGAATCACCAATGTCGGTGGTCGCTGGTTGTGTGTGGTCCAGACAATCGAAACTGTATCCACGATTGAGGCTCCTACCAAACCTATCTTCGACTGTGTTGAAGAAAAGTTGCACCGAATATTCGAAGATGGACTTGAAAGCAAGGCTAATCGAATGTATGTTCGGAACAGAGCTTCGTATCCGGTACTCCCGGCCGAGTGCCGGATACGAAAGCTCGATCGCTTTCGTCGACAGAAGGGCACGGCAATGACTTCATCCACACTGACGGCACACACCCCGAGTTCATCGGGCCTCTCGACGAGCACTCCCACGGTCCGCGCATCGCGCCTGCGACTCACCCGCCGCGGCCGCCTCGTGCTGACCACCCTCGTCGCCCTACCGCTCGTGGCCGCCACCGGCGCCTTCGCGCTCACCGGCGGAGTAGCCGTCGCGTCCAACTCGTCCTCGTCGACCACGTTCGAGTACGTCCAGGTGGCGAGCGGCCAGTCTCTCTGGCAGCTCGCCGAGTCCATCGCCCCCGGCGCCGACCCGCGCGACGTCGTATCCGACCTGCTGCACTTCAACCAGCTCGGCAGCGCCGACGTGCACCCGGGGCAGCAACTCGCCCTGCCCGCCAAGTACTCCAACTGACCTGCCCACGGGGAACGCGCGCGTCGCGGCCCTCGCCGGACGCTCCCTTAAACTGGTCTCGTGACTTCGCTCAGTGACCTGCCCATCCGTGATGATCTTCGGGGCCTGATGCCCTACGGTGCTCCCCAGGAGCATGTGCGCATCGCCCTCAATGTCAACGAGAACACGCACCCGATCCCCGAGGCGGTCGCCCGGGACATCGTCATCGCGCTGGCCGAGGCCGTGCTCACGGTAAACCGCTATCCCGACCGCGAGTTCACCGAGTTGCGCGAGAGCCTCGCT
>JAJAZI010000300.1 GCA_026785785.1 Microbacteriaceae bacterium | reverse complement strand
GGTCGAAGGTCGCGCTCGTGGTGCCGACCGCGGCGAGCACCCGGCCCCAGTTAGGGTCGTTGCCGAACACGGCGGCCTTGAAGAGGTTGTTGCGGGCAACCGAACGGCCGACCATCACGGCGTCGTCCTCGCTCGCGGCGTTCACCGTCTCGATCGAGATGTCGTGGCTCGAGCCCTCGGCGTCTTCCTGCAGCTGCAGCGCGAGGTCGAGGCAGATCTCGGTGACGGCGGCGCGGAACACCGCGGCGCCGGGCACGATTCCGGAGGCGCCGCTCGCGAGCAGCGTCACCTGGTCGTTCGTCGACATGCAGCCGTCAGAGTCGAGGCGGTCGAAGCTCACGCGGGTAGCGGAGCGCAGTGCCGCGTCGAGATCGGATGCTGGCACGTCGGCATCCGTCGTGAGGACGACGAGCATCGTCGCGAGCCCCGGCGCGAGCATCCCGGCCCCCTTCGCCATGCCACCGATCGACCAGCCAGCGCCGTCGACGACGCTCGTCTTGGGGCGGCTGTCGGTCGTCATGATCGCGAGGGCGGCATCGGCTCCCCCGTCGGCGGTGAGCTCGGCGGTCTCGATGCCGGCGAGGAGCGGCTCAAGCGGGAGCTGTTCGCCGATGAGCCCGGTCGAGCAGACGAGCACGTCGGTGGTCGAGAGGTCGAGCTTCGCCGCGACGGCCTCGGCGGTAGCGTGGGTGACTTGGAACCCGCGGGAGCCGGTGTAGCAGTTCGCGCCGCCCGAGTTGAGTACGATCGCGGTGGCGATGCCGTCGGCGATGACCTGCTGCGACCAGATGATCGGGTTCGCCTTGGCCCGGTTGCTGGTGAACACGGCGGCCGCGGCGCTACGCGGTCCGAGGTTGTGCACGAGCGCGAGGTCTTTGCCACCGCTGTTTTTGAGTCCGATTTCGAGGCCGACGGCGGCGAAGCCCTTGGCGTGGGTGACGCTCACGGGGCGACTCCGTTCAGGTTGAGGCCGAGCGCCTCGGGAAGCCCGAGCGCGATATTGGCGGATTGGATCGCGGCACCGGCGGTGCCTTTGACGAGATTGTCGATCGCGGTGACGGTGATCACGCGGCCGGCGGCCTCGTCGACGGCGAGCCCGACGAGCGCGGTGTTGGCTCCCGTGGTGTCACCCGTGCGCGGGAACTGCCCCTCCGGCAGCAGATGCACGAAGGGCTCGTTCGCGTAGGCGGTCTCCCACGCGGAGCGCACGTCGGCGGCGCGGATACCGGGGGCGAGCTTCGCAGTGGAGGTCGCGAGGATCCCGCGCGCCATGGGCACGAGCATCGGGGTGAATGAGACGGTCACGCCGACGCCGCCGGCTGCGGTGAGGTTCTGGCGGATCTCGGGCGTGTGGCGGTGGGTGCCGCCAACGGCATATGCCGAGGCGGAGCCGGTCTGTTCGCTGAACAGCAGCTCAGTCTTGAGGCTCTTGCCCGCGCCGGAGGTGCCGACGGCGAGCATGGCGACGAGGTCGTCGGAGGAGATGACCCCCGCGCGGATGCCGGGGGCGAGGCCCAGGGTGATCGCGGTCACGTTGCATCCGGGCACCGCGATGCGGCGCGCGTTAACGAGGCGGTCGCGCTGGTGGCCGCCGCCGTCGAGCGGGAGTTCGGGCAGCCCGTAGGTCCAGGCGCCGAAGTACGCCCCGCCGTAGAACGCGGCCCAGTCCGCCTCGCTCTCGAGGCGGTGGTCGGCGCCGCAGTCGATGACGAGGGTGCCGGGATCCAGTGCCGCGGTGATCTTGCCCGACTTGCCGTGCGGCAGCGCGAGGAAGACGACGTCGTGGCCCGCGAGGGTCTCGGGGGTCGTGTCGACGAGGGTGAGGTGCTCGAGTGAGCGCAGATGAGGCTGCACGTCGACGAGCCGCTGGCCCGCGTTCTGGAACGCGGTGACGGTCGTAATTGCGAGCTCGGGGTGGGTTGCGAGGATCCTCAGCAGCTCACCGCCGGCATAGCCACTTGCACCTGCGACGACGACTGACAATGACATGGCTCTACCTTATTGAGAGAGGGACGAGGAACTGGTCCGGCGACACTCCACGGTGAGCTTGCTCAGCTCAACCAGGAAATGACGCCCCGAGTCGCTCACCGGTGGTGCGACGTCGCACGGACAGGCGCGGCTGAACGCCGTCCACCTGTGCTCCGAGAAAGTTGCCCACTCCACGAGCGTAGCGCGTCGGGCATCCGCTCGCCCAATCGCGGGGCTTCCGGGGTTGCGCAGGTAGAGCCCGTCGGTTGAGCATGTCGCGTGGCAACGGTGTCGAAATTGCATTTTCGTGCCCGCCGTGCCAACTGACGGTACCAGCGCACCTTCGGGCTGATTGCGGTGGGGTCGCAGCCGTGGCGGCCGAGGTTACCTTCAGTTGGCGCGGGGCTGGCCGCATGGGAGCAGTCGGCGACCCTCGGCGAGCGGGTGTCGCCAAAGTCGGAAGGATGCCGCCCTGCGCGCCTCCGGGCTCACGACGCGCCGCGGGAGGACGACGGGTTCCGTCGTTAGCGACAGCCCAGGTTTCGACACGCGTGCCAGAGGGCGCTACTCACCCAGCAGAGACACTCCCGCCGGTTCGGCAGGTCGCGCAGCGACCGCACCGAAACCACCCTCCGCGGCGGGTCCCGCCGTCAGATTCACGCCGAGTACAGAGTAATGGTCGCTCCCGTACCGGTCTGAGGAGCCACTACTGCGTACTCGGCGGGATGATCGAGTTCCCCACCACGGCCGGGCGCAAACAGCACGACGATCTTTGGGACCAGCGACGACTCGCTACCCGCAACTCGCTACTCACTACTCGCGACCCGCAACCCGCGACCCGCGACCCGCCACTCGCAACCCGCGACCCGCTACTCGCGGATCGTCGCCCCGAACCGCTCGGCGGCGACGGCGGCTCCCGCGAGCTTCGCGTCGGTCGCCTCCTTCGCGGTGAGGGTGCGGTCGCTGGCCCGGAACCGCAGCGCGAAGGTCAGCGACCTCGCCCCATCCGGGATGCCGGGGCCGCGGTAGTCGTCCGACAGCCGGGCATCCTCGAGCAGCGGGCCTGCACCCTCGACGAGCGCCGCGAGCACCTCGCCCGCCGGGAATCCGACGGGCACAACAAGGGACAGGTCCTGCGTCGCGGCCGGGAGGGTCTCGATCGGCGTAGGCGTGACGGCCACCGGCGCGAGCCGGATGAGGGCGTCGAGGTCCACCTCCCAGACGGCGACGACCCGGGGCAGGTCGAGCTCGGCGGCGAGCGTCGGCAGCAGCTCGCCAGCGTGACCGATGGTGTGCCCGTCGACGAGCAGCTCGGCGGTGCGACCGGGGTGCATGGCCTGGTGGCTGCCCTGGCGCACGTCGATCGTCACCGCGAGGGCGGAGGCGAGCTGGCGCACCGCAGTGAGGGCGTCGGCGATGGATGCCGGGATAGTGGCCTGCCCGGCCTGCTTGGCCACGGCGTTGCCGAGGAACAGCCCGCCGGCGTGACGCGGCTGCGGCGGGATCGACGCATTGAGGGCTGCGAGCACCTCGGTCGAGGGGCGCGCGTTGCCGATCGGCAGCGGGCCGCTGCCATACTCGACGCCCTCCTCTGGCAGGAACACGGTGCCGATCTCGAACAGCGCGAGGTCGTTCAGGCCGCGGGACAGGTTGCGGCGAGCGACCTCGATGAGCCCGGGCATGAGCGAGGTGCGAAGCCACGGCACTTCACTGTCGAGCGGGTTCGCGAGCTTGACCGCGGCAATCGGGCCGGCGGATGCTGCGCCGAAGGTGTCGTTGCTGGACTTCGACACGAACGGGTACGCGTTGACCTCGGTCGAGCCGCCGGCAGCAAGCTGCTGGGCGGCTGAGCGGCGCAGGCGCTGGGCTCGGGTGAGTCCGCGGCCGGGAGGTGCGGTGGGCAGCACGGAGGGGATGCGGTCGTACCCGACGATACGGGCGACCTCCTCGGCGAGCGTCGCCTTGTCGGTCAGGTCGGGGCGCCAGCTCGGCGGGGTGACGACGAGTCCGCCGTCGGAGAGGACGATCGCTCCACCGATCTCGGCGAGGGAGGAGAGGATCTCCTCGTCACTGTAGCCGACGCCGATGAGCCCGGAGACGTATCCCGTGGGCAGCTCGATGCCGGTCGCGGCGAGGTGGGTGGTGTGGTTCGAGCCGAGGTCGTCGGGGGTGCCGCCGGCGAGCTGCTCGAGCAGCTGTACGACCCGGGCGGCGGCCGGTGCGGCTACATAGGGATCGACGCCGCGTTCGAAGCGGCGGGATGCCTCGCTCGGCAGCTTGTGCCGGCGGGCGGAGCGCGCGATCGAGATGGGATCGAAGTTTGCGGCCTCGACGAGCACGTTGACGGTGCCCGTTCCGATCTCGGTGCTGGCGCCGCCCATGACGCCGGCGATCCCGATCGGCCCGGACTCGTCGGTGATGAGCAGGTCTTCCGGGTGGACCTTGCGCGTCTGGTCGTCGAGGGTGACGATGCTTTCCCCCGGCTCGGCGCGGCGCACGGTGATTCCGCCGGTGAGCTTGTCGAGGTCGTAGCCGTGGACCGGCTGGCCGAGTTCGAGCATCACGTAGT
>JAJAZI010000299.1 GCA_026785785.1 Microbacteriaceae bacterium | reverse complement strand
GGGCAGAAGCAGCTGCTGGCGCTTGCCGCGATCCTGATCCGGGAGCCGGCACTGGTCGTCGCCGACGAGCCGACCGCGCTGCTCGACGCGGCGAACACCCGGTGCATCGCCAACCACCTGCTCGACGAGCTTCCGCAGCAGCTCGTGCTCGTCACCCACGACATGCGCCTGGCGGCCCGGTGCGATGTCGTGCTCCGATTCGAGGGGGGGCGGATGCTGGAGTGCGGCGATCCCCGCGACGTGATCGCGCACTACGAGCGGGAGCACGCGTGATCGCGCTCTACATGCCCGGCACGAGTCCGATCCATCGGATGCCCGCTGGCCCCAAGGTGCTGACATTCATGGCGCTGACCCTGGCGATCACCCTCTCCGCCCGAAGCGCGTGGGCCCTCCTAATCGTGTTCGCCTTCGTGGTCGGCGGCTATCTGCTCGCGGGTCTCGGGATGCGCGACCTTCTCCGGCAGGTCGTCGTCGTGCGCTGGGTCGTGCTCGTGATGCTGATCGCGCAGCTCGTCTTCCTCCCGCCGCTCGTCGCAGTGGCGAACACCGGGCGGGTGCTCGCCGTGATTGTGCTCGCCGCGCTCATCACCCTCACCGCCCGCATCCCCGACCTGCTCGAGGCGACCGAGCGCTCGCTCGCTCCGCTGCGGCGGTTTGGGGTCAACCCGGCAAGCGTCGGTCTTCTCCTGGCGATGACGATCACGGCGATCCCCGTGATCGCTGGATTCGCGGCATCCATTCGGGAGGCGCAGCGCGCGCGAGGCGTGCCGCTGCGGATCGGGACCTTCGTGGTTCCGCTGCTCGTGATGGCCCTGAAGCACTCCGATGACCTCGCCGACGCGCTGATCGCGCGCGGTGTGGAGTAGCGGCTCGTCGTCTTCTCCTCCACAGGCGGCGATGCGATGACTTCTCCACAGATTCGTGACAGCTATTCAGATAGGTGTCGCCCTTACGATTTCAGTGAGATGTTGCCGCATGTCTATGGAACGAGGGCTGAAAGCTACGCCGCTCCCGACCGAGACCTCGAAATGCCGCTATTGCGAGTACTTCTGCCGGCCGAGCACACTCTCGCGCTAGAGTCGGGCTCAGACCGAAAGTAGGGAATTTGTCATGATGAGCAGCAGGGGAGCCACACTCGCGCTCGCTTCGACGCTGTTGGTCACTCTCACCGGCTGCGCGCCCGCCTTTCTGACACCATCTGCTCTGGACGAGCCCGCGACGCCCAGCGACAGCCTCCCTCTAAGCACGGTCGATCCACTCCAAGCGGATGAAGGCGCGGATGCGATCGTCGCCGATGTCGACAGCTCGCGGCTAATTGGGACGTGGTCAGGGGTCGATGTTTACCTCATGAAGGCCTCCACGAAGGACTACTACTGCGCCGTGGTTTATGAGGACGACGACTCATGGGTCCAAGGCTGCTCCCACCTGACCTTCACAGTCGAACTGGAAGACATCGCCGAAGTTCGAGTCGACATCCCGGAAACGCTGATGGATGACGAGTGGGTGCGGCTGGACGAAAACGTGGCCATCCGGAAGCCCGGATAGGCCCGCAACCGGGCGAGGTGGCCTACGGACTGACTGCCGGCACGCTCGCGTTCATGCGCTTCCGCGCCTCATCATCGGCGAGGGTCTTTAGGCGACATGCCTCCGCCATCGCGAGCTGGGGCCTGATGGCCCACAGGCTGTTGAAAAGGATCTCACCGGATGCGCTGGCGTATTTATCGTAGGTCTCCCGGTAGGTGCGGGGCGGGTGGCCGTCGTGGGCGTTCAAGAAGGCTCTGATGTCGACCGCGTAGTCAGTGGAGATGTCCACGCGCAGGCGCGCCAAGCGCATCAGCGTCAGAAGGTGATTCAGTCTGGCGCGGTTCTTGAATACGAACGCGCGCGGTTTGAGAATCTGCCGGATTTCCCGAATGGGCTGCTCCACAGCGCCGTTGGAGTACACCGGTGGAATCCGATCGCGCCCTTGGGATTGCCCGCGCATCCACGTCGAGTTCCTTCTCAGCCACCCATTCGTCATCAACAGTTTCGGTCGACTGGCGATCTCGGCTTCGAACGCGTCCCACCTCTCGCGGCTCGTGAAAGCGCCCTGAAAGTGCTGCCGGACGGGGTCATCCTCGTCAAGATTGTCGCTCGTGAAGGAGGCCCGAGCACGCTCGCTCAGATGGTGTTCGCAGTGATGAATGAGGTTCACCGCAGCCCATTGCCCCCAGTGCTCGTTGACACCACCGATGATGGTGACCGCCTGGTCGCAGACAATCGACTCCGGGGTTCCGGGCAGCGAGCGGAGGAATTCCGCCCACGCCGCGGTGTCGTCCGACGGAGCAGCTTCGAGCTTCCAGAGCCGGCCGTTTTTGCCATCTCTGTCGTAGCCGTACGCGGCGAGGATTGAGAAAAGCGCCATACTCTTTCTCGTCAGCGGGTCGGTCCAGTGGAACGTCGTCGCGTCCAGAACAAGTACCGCCGGCCACTGCTTCGGCTCGTGCCGAGCAGCCACAGCGGGGACGAAGTCTGCCATCCAATCCGCGACGTTCTGGTTGTTGATCACGTCCTTGCGTTCGCCGGTCTTCCCGATGTTCGCTCGAGCTCTGACCCGGGTTGCAGCGTCGGTGTAGGTCTGGCCTCGGCCGAGGTCCACGAGTGCGCCCGCGATCTCCCGCACCAGATACTCCCCCTCGGCCGGCGCCACTGGCCCCGCGTGAGGCGCGATGTGGTTCTCGCACTCGACACAGGTCGAATCGGCCGCGATCGTCCGGCTCATTACCCCGAGAAACCGGTGATACGAGCCATCTGGAAGCACGCACCGCCACCGCTGCTTCGCCCGGCCGCCGCCACGCTGTACCCCGTCGCGAACTATGCGAGCGCTCTCGTGACCGCGAGGACAAACGGCGCCGTTCTTAGTCACTTTGGGCCGCTGATGATCACTCACTCAGGCTATGTGCATCTCACTGAAATCGTAAAGGTGATAGGTGTTCGAGACTGAGAGAATTGGCATATGTCAATCGTCGTAGGTGTATTCGCGTAGTCGCTCGCTGCCGCGCGTGCCGCGGCGGGCAATCTCGGTGCCTCGATCCCGACGATGGTCTCACTCACCGACGACCAGTTGCTCGATGCGCAGCGGGAACTTGCCGAGATCCGCCGGTTGGTCGATTCCTGCGCCTCGCTCGTGGCCGGCGAGATCAGCGAGCGCTCGCGCCGCGATCTCGGGTACAAGGGGCTCGCGCAGCGACTCGGCTTCCGCACCCCGGAGGCGCTCGTGCAGCACACGACCGGCTCCACCGCGCGCGAGGCATCCACCCTCGTGCGCGTCGGCACGTTCGTGCACGACGCCCTCAGCAACCCGATCTCCCCCGACGGCACACCGGCCGATGAGTCGCTGCCCGGCCCGCAGGAACGCTGGCTTGTCGCGGTGGCCGCCGCCGTCGCCTCCGGTGCGCTGTCGCTCGATGCGGCGAACGCGATCCGCACAGGGCTCGGCGTCCCTCTTCTCGCTGACTCCGCGGGCGCCAGCGAGGTCGGCGTCAGCGCGGACGCACTTGCCGACGCGGCCAGCACTCTGCTGAGCGAGTCACCGACCCTCAACGCCGACCAGCTGCTCCGGCGAGCGCGTCAGCTGCGGGACGAGCTCGACGAAGCGGGCATCGCCCTCCGCGAGCAGGCCATCCGCGATGCGCGATCCGTGCGGCGGGTGCGTCGCAGCAACGGCCTGAGCCGCTATATCATCGACCCCGACCTCGAATCCGCAGCCTTCTGGGACGACGTCTACGACAAGCTCACCTCACCGCGCCGAGGCGGTCCACGATTCGTCAGCGAAGCCGACCTGGAGTGGGCCGAGGCCATCGCGGCCGACGCGCGCAGCACCGAGCAGTACGTTCATGACGCCGTCACGCAGCTCCTGCGCATCGCGGTGGCATCCGAGAGCACCGACAGCCGCAAGATCATCGGCTCCAGACAGCCCGCGGTTCGAGTTCTCGTGACCGCGAAGTCGCTAGGCTCTGCCCGGCGCGGCCGTCCGGACCCTCAAACCGAGGGGCGGGACCTCCGTCGGGACCGTTTCCAGAGGCATTACCCCGGTCGGGACGTCCACGAGATGCTCAAGCCCGCCGCCGACGACGCCCAGAAACCCGGCGTCACTGTCAACTGCGGCCGGGAACCCGACCCCAACGCCAACACCAACACCAACCGTGGCCTCTCCCCCGGCGACGATCGTGGCGAAAGTCTCGATTGCCCGGGGCACGGTCGCATCGAGGGCATCGACATTCCGCTGACAATCGAATCGGTGGAGCGGATCGCCTGCGAGTCCGGCTTCGTGCCCATCGAATTCGATGACGACGGCCGGGCCCTCAACCTCGGACGCGAACAACGCCTCTTTACGACGCGGCAGCGAATCGCTCTCGCCGCGCGCGACGGAGGATGCCGCTGGACCGACTGCGACAGACCCCCGTCGTGGTCAGAGGCTCACCATGTCGAACACTGGCTTCGCGACAACGGCCGAACCGACCTGGCCGACGGAATTCTGCTCTGCCGCTTCCACCACATGCTGCTGCACAACAATCGCTGGGACATCTACCGCAATGCTGACGGATTCTGGCTCGTTCCACCTGCATCTATCGACCCGGACCGCACCCCGCGACTCCTCCCCAGCACGAGTGCGGCACTGAGGGATCTGCTCCAGGAGACGGCGAGTTGAGTTGAAGGTGCACCGGTCCGAGTCGGCAACTGGCTGGCGCCTGAGCCGACCGGGCCCACGCCGAGCCGTCTCGCGGCTCACGCCGATGGACGGCGCCGCATCGCACGTCCGGCACGGCACTGTCCCGCAAATCACGGCACCGCACAGGCGCCCCACGGCACGGCACCGCCCAGGCGCGCCACGCCACAGCACAGGCACGCCACGCCACGGCACAGGCGCGCCACGGCACGGCACGGTCCCGCAAATCACGGCACCGCACGGGGCCGTCCTCGGGCGCGGCACTACGCCACCTTGCACCGCCGCCGGAACGAGGGCGCGCGGAGGCAGCGACCGGCCCGCGGCACCTGCTCCACCTACCCGGCGGTGCCGGCGCGCTCCAGCACCAGTTCGCGCACGCGCGCCGCATCCGCCTGGCCCTGCATGGCCTTCATTACGGCACCGATCACGGCGCCGACGGCCTGCAGCTTGCCGTCGCGGATCTTCTCGAGCACGTCGGGCTGGGAGGCGAGCGCGGTGTCGATCGCGGCGATGAGCGCGGTGTCGTCCGAGACGACGGCGAGCCCGCGGGCCGCGACGACCTCCGCTGGCGTGCCCTCGCCCGCGATGACGCCCTCGAGCACCTGGCGCGCGAGGCGGTCGGTGAGGGTGCCGGTGTCGATGAGCTTCACGAGCGCGGCGACCTGATGCGCGGTCACGAGCGACGACGCATCAACTCCCTGCTCGTTCGCGGTGCGGCTGATCTCGCCCATCCACCATTTGCGGGCGGACTGCGGCGACGACCCCTCTGACACGGTATCGACGAGCTCGACGAGGAGGCCCGCGTTGACGACCGACTGGAAGTCGATGTCGGTGAAGCCCCAGTCGACCTTGAGGCGGCGCCGCATCAGCAGCGGCGACTCGGGCAGAGCGGCCCGCAGTTGCTCGATCAGCTCGAGTGAGGGCTCGACCGGCAGCAGGTCGGGCTCGGGGAAGTAGCGGTAGTCGTCGGCGTCGCTCTTCGGCCGACCGGTCGAGGTCGTGCCGGTGTCCTCGTGCCAGTGACGCGTCTCCTGGGTGATGGCGCCCCCCTTCGCGAGGATCGCGGCCTGGCGCTGGATCTCGTAGCGGATGGCGCGCTCGACACTGCGCAGGCTGTTGACGTTCTTCGTCTCGGTACGGGTGCCGAGCTTGCCGGAGCCGCGCGGGGTCAGCGAGATGTTCGCGTCGCAGCGCAGGTTGCCGCGCTCCATCCGGGCATCCGAGATGTCGAGCGAGCGCACGATGTCGCGGATCGTCGAGACGTACGCCTTGGCGAGCTCCGGAGCATCCTTCTCGGCGCCGTAGATGATGTTCGTGACGATCTCCACGAGCGGGACGCCGGCGCGGTTGTAGTCGACGAGCGAGTACTCGGCGCCCTGGATACGGCCGGTCGAGCCGCCGACGTGGGTGAGCTTGCCGGCATCCTCCTCCATGTGCGCGCGCTCGATCGAGATCTGGAACACGCGGCCGTCGTCGAGCTCGACCTCGACGTTGCCGTCGAACGCGATCGGCTCGTCGAACTGGCTGATCTGGTAGTTCTTCGCGAGGTCGGGGTAGAAGTAGTTCTTGCGGGCGAACCTGGAGCTCGGCGCGATCGAGCAGCCGAGCGCGAGGCCGAGGCTGATCGAGTACTTGATCGCCTCCTCGTTCACGACCGGGAGCGACCCCGGCAGGCCGAGGTCGACCGGGGTGATGTTCGTGTTGGGCTCTCCGCCGAAGAAGTTCGGCGCATCGGAGAACATCTTCGTCTTGGTGTTGAGCTCGATGTGCACCTCGAAGCCGAGTACCGGCTCGAACATCTCGATGGCCTTGTCATAGTCCATCAGTTCAACCTTGGCCATCAGACCACTCCTCCACGTGCCGCGTTCATTTCGGTGAATTCGAGCCGCGGCGCCTGGCTGATGAGGGTGTGCCCCCACGTGTCTTCGAGCAGCGCCTCGACGGCACCGCCCACGGAGTACAGCCGCGCATCCTGACGCGCCGGTGCCATGATCTGCAGCCCGGTCGGCAGGCCGTCCTCGGGCGCGAGGCCCATCGGGAGGCCCATGCCGGGCACCCCGGCGAGGTTCGCGGGGATCGTCGTGATGTCGTTGAGGTACATTGCGAGGGGGTCGTTGAGCTTCTCGCCCAGCTTGAACGCCGTGGTCGGCGCCGAGGGACTGACGAGCACGTCGACCCGCTCGAACGCGGCGGCGAAGTCGCGTTGGATGAGCGTGCGCACCTTCTGCGCACTGCCGTAGTAGGCGTCGTAGTAGCCGGCGCTGAGGGCGTAGGTGCCCAGGATGATCCGGCGCTTGACCTCGTCGCCGAACCCGGCCTCGCGGGTCGCCGACATGACATCCTCGACGGTGCCGCCACCGGGCGGGTTGACCCTCAGGCCGAAGCGCACGGAGTCGTACTTGGCGAGGTTGCTGGATGCCTCGGCGGGCAGGATCAGGTAGTACGCGGCGATCGCGTACTCGAAGTTCGG
>JAJAZI010000298.1 GCA_026785785.1 Microbacteriaceae bacterium | reverse complement strand
CCCGTGAAGGCTAGGGCGGCCCGTCACCCGGTCGGGGCCGACCGCAGGAGGACGGTCCCGACGCACCGCCGATTGCCGGTGGGGAGGAGTGGATGCGGGTCAGCCCTTCGTGGCGAAGTTCACGAGCCTCGGGGCGCGAACGATGACGTTGACGATCTCGCTGTCGCCGATCGTTCTCGTCACCGCAGCGGACGCGCGCGCGAGCTTCTCGAGGTCCTCGTTCGCGATCTTCGGGCTGACCTCGAAGCGGTCGCGGACCTTGCCGTTGACCTGAACGACCGCTGTCACCGATTCCTCGACGAGCAGCACCGGGTTGGCCTTGCGCCAGCCGTAGTGCGCAACTGAGGGCGGGTAGCCGAGCTTCTCCCACATGTCCTCGGCGGTGTACGGCGCGAACAGGCTCAGGCCGAGTGCCACGGTCTCGGTTGCCTCGCGCACCGCGGCATCCGCGGTGCCCGGTCCGCCGTCGATCGCCTTGCGGGTGGCGTTGACGAGCTCCATCAGCCGTGCCACCACGACGTTGAACTTGAACGCCTCGATGAGCACCGGGGCCTCGGAGAGGAACCGGTGGGTGACTCGGCGCAACGCCACGTCGCCGGTCTTCCAGTCGACCTCCGGCGCGCTCGTGACGTCGTCCGACAGGCGCCAGGCGCGGGCCAGGAACTTCGCCGACGCGTGGGGCGACACATCCGCCCAGTCGATGTCGTCTTCCGGAGGACCGGCGAACGCCATCGTCAGGCGCACCGCGTCGACACCGTGCTCGTCGAGCTGCTCGCTCAACGCGACGATGTTGCCCTTGCTCTTGCTCATCGCCGAGCCCTCCATAAGCACCATGCCTTGGTTGAGCAGGGCACTGAACGGCTCGGTGAAGCCGACATACCCCATATCGAAGAGCACCTTCGTGATGAAGCGCGCGTACAGCAGGTGCAGGATCGCGTGGGTCACGCCTCCGACGTACTGGTCGACGGGGGCCCACTTGTCGGCTTCCCGCGGGTCGAACGCCTGCGTCTCGTCTCGCGGGTTAAGGAACCGCAGGAAGTACCAGGAGCTGTCGACGAACGTGTCCATCGTGTCAGGATCGCGGCGGGCCGGTTCGCCCGTGACCGGGTTGGTGACGTTGACCCAGTCGGTCGCGGCGCCGAGCGGCGAGGTCCCCTTCGGCTTGAGGTCGAGGCCCTCGGTCGGCGGGAGCAGGATCGGCAGCTGCTCCTCCGGCACGGGAATGAGCTCGCCGTCGGCCCCGTGGATGATCGGGATCGGGGTGCCCCAGTAGCGCTGCCGGCTGATCAGCCAGTCGCGCAGCCGGTAGTTCTTCGCCGCGCGGCCGGTGCCGGCCCCTGTGAGCTTCTCGATCATGCGGCGGATGGCGTTCGACTTGCTCAGCCCGTCGAGCGGGCCGGAGTTGAGCATCCGCCCCTCGCCCGTGAGGGCGACGCCGGTGATTGCCGGGTCGAGTGGCGGGAGGTCGTCGGGCAGTTCGCAGTTCCCGTGCTCGTCCATGTGGATGATCGGGATCGCCCCCGTGACCGGGGCGTTGGTGTCGACGACGACCCGAACGGGCAGCCCGAATGCGCGGGCGAAGTCGAGGTCGCGCTGGTCGTGGGCCGGGACGGACATCACGGCGCCGTGCCCGTAGTCGGCGAGCACGTAGTCGGCGGCCCAGATCGGCAGCCGTTCGCCGTTCACGGGGTTGATGGCGAAACGGTCGAGGAACACGCCTGTCTTCGTCCGGGTGGCGTCCTGCCGGTCGATCTCGCTGATCATTTGCACCTGCGCGGCATACTCGGCGAACGCGGCCTTCACCTCTGGCGAGGAGTCGCGCACGAGCTCGGCGGCGAGTTCCGAGTCGGGCGCAACAACCATGAAGGTCGTGCCGTACAGGGTGTCGGGGCGCGTGGTGAACACGCTGACCGGAGCCTCGCGACCCTCGATCACGAAGTCGACGTCCGCTCCGACGGAACGGCCGATCCAGTTGCGCTGCATCGCGAGCACCTTGCTCGGCCAGGTTCCCTCGAGCTGGTTGAGGTCGTCGAGCAGACGGTCGGCGTAATCGGTGATCTTGAAGTACCACTGAGTGAGCTTCTTCTTCACGACGAGCGCGCCGCTGCGCTCGGACGTGCCGTCGGCCAGTACCTGCTCGTTGGCCAGCACGGTCTGGTCCACCGGGTCCCAGTTGACCCAGCTGTCCTTGCGGTAGGCGAGGCCCTTCTCGTACATCTTGAGGAATAACCACTGGTTCCACTTGTAGTAGTCGGGGTCGCTCGTGTGCAACACCCGATCCCAGTCGAACGATGCGGCGTAGCGCTTCATCGTCGCCTTCTGCTGCTCGATGTTCCGGTAGGTCCAGTCGCGCGGGTCCACGCCGCGTTTGATGGCGGCGTTCTCCGCGGGCAGCCCGAAGGAGTCCCAGCCGATCGGGTGCAGCACGTTGAAGCCCTGCTGCCGCCAATACCTGGCGATCACGTCACCGAGCGCGTAGGCCTCCGCGTGCCCCATGTGAAGGTCTCCCGAGGGGTACGGGAACATGTCGAGCACGTACTTGCGGGGACGTTTGTCGTCGGCGTCGCCCGTGCTGAACGGCTTGGTCTCCTCCCAGCGTGGGAGCCACTTGGCCTGGATGGCGTCGATGTCGTAGCCGTTGCGTGCGCGGTCGTTGTCGTGTGCCATGGGGCTCTCAATCAGTGCGGGGGTTTTCGGGCGTCGTCGCGCCCGTGAACAGGGTACTAAACGCCGAGCACCCTCAGCAGTGCGGCCGCCTTGAGCTTCATTTCCGCGAGCTCCTCGGCGGGCACGCTGAGCGCGGTGATGCCGCCGCCGGTGCCGATCGTGGCGCCGGCGGCATCGAGCACGATGCTGCGGATGACCATCGCGAGGTCGAGGCTGCCGTCGAACCCGACGCAGCCGAAGACACCTGAGTAGAGCCCGCGCGGGCGCGTCTCGAGGGTGTCGAGGAGCTCGGTCGCGCGCAGTTTGGGGGCACCCGTCATCGACCCGGCGGGGAAGCAGGCCTCGATCGCCTCGATCGCGCCGAGGCCGGCGGCGAGCCGGCCGCGCACGGTGCTGACGAGCTGGTGCACCTGGGCATAGCTCTCCACCTGGAGCAGCGACGGCACACTGACCGACCCGACCTCGCAGACGCGTCCCAGGTCGTTGCGCATGAGGTCGACGATCATCAGGTTCTCGGCGCGCTCCTTCTCGCTCGTCGCGAGCTCGGAATGAAGGCGGTCGTCGTCCGCCCGGTTCGCGCCGCGCGGCCGCGTGCCCTTGATCGGCCTCGACTCGAGCACGCCTGCGCCGTCGAGGCTCAGGAATTGCTCGGGAGAGGAGCTCAGCAGGCTCACGTCGCCGATACGCAGAAATCCGCCGTGGTGCGATGGGCTCGCCCGCCGCAGCTCGAGCCAGGTCACGAGCGGGTCGGGGCGCACGTCCACGGCGACCTCGGTCGTCAGGCAGAGCTGGTAGGCGTCGCCCTCGACGATGGCCAGCTGGCACGCCGCGACCTTCGCCAGGTACTCCTCGTCGGTGTCGCGCCAGCGCACCGCGGCGGGAGAGACCGGTGCGCGCGGGGCGGACGTGTCGGTCCCGCCCGAATTCGGGAGTATCGCCGAGCCGGCGAGGGAGGCGAGGGTCGTGTCGCGCCAGTCGGCGAGCTCGCCGCTCCACGTGTCGCCGAGCGCGATGAGGTGCACGGAGGAGGCCGCGTGGTCGAAGGCGACAAGCCGGTCGATCCGAACGAGGGCGGCATCCGGATAGCGGGAAAGGCGGGGGCGGATGCTGGCGGTGGCGCTCCCGTGCACCGGCATCGTCTGCGCGCGCAGCTCGTAGCCGAGCCAGCCGACCCAGCCGAGGGGGGCACCGATGGACTCGCCGGTCAGCACCGGCTGGCCGCGCAGGAAGTCGAAGATCGTTCCGCGGAGCACGTGCCCGTCGGGCGCGAGGGTAACCGTGTTGTGCGGCACCGAGGCGGTGGCGACGCGCGTCCCCGCGCCGATGTAACTCATGCCCGAAGCGGCATGGGCTCCCCCGTCGAGCCAGAAGGCGTTCGTGGCACCGCCGTGCAGGGCGCGGAACGCGGTG
>JAJAZI010000297.1 GCA_026785785.1 Microbacteriaceae bacterium | reverse complement strand
GTTGGTGACGACGTAGGAGCGGCCGTGCACCTGGGGGGCGTGTTCGAGGGCGGCGGCGATCGCGCTCGCGGCGTTGTCGACGTAGATCGTGTCGATGAGCGCAGCCCCGTGCCCGAGCAGCGGCAGCCGGCCGGAGCGGGCGCGGTCGACGATGCGCTGAACGAGCTGCGTGTCGCCCGGGCCCCAGACGAGGTGCGGACGGATGGCGACGACGCTCAGCCGCGCGGAGTCGGCAGCGAGGGCGAGCAGCTCCGCCTCCGCCTTGGTGCGGGCGTAGTCGCCGCGCGCCGCCCCGGGGTCGGCCGGGAGCGCCCCGTCTCCCATAATCGACGCTCCGGAGTGGGCCACCGACGGTGAGGAGACGTGCACGAAACGGGCGGGCTCACCGTGCGCGAGACCGTGTGCGAGACCGGATGCCGCCTCGAGCATATTCCGGGTGCCTCCGACGTTCACCCGCTCGAACTCGGCCGGGTTCCCGGCGAGCGAGACCTTCGCGGCGAGGTGCACGACAGCATCCATCCCCCGAACGGCGTCGGCGACGGCGGTCGGATCGGTAACCGAGCCGAGAGAATCGGTGATGCCGGGAATCCCGGCGGGACGGCGCTGGAACGTGCGTACCTCGTGCCCCGCGCCGGCGATGGCCCGCGCGACCGCGCCACCGAGCAGCCCGCTCGCTCCCGTCACCAGCACTCTCATGGCTGGCGCATCGCCCCACCCGAGAGCACGCCGGTGGCCCAGGCGGCGAGCCGTGTGCGGTCGATCTTGGAGTTGTGCCTGATGTCGGTCGGCAGGTTCGGTACGACGAGCACGGCCGCGAGCGGGGGGACCGCGGCGCGGCGCACGGCCGCGGCGAGCTCGAACGTGGCAAGCGCGACCCGCCGGGATCCGGCCACCGTTTCGATGATCGCGACGAGCTGCTGGGTGCCGCGCGGGCCAACCCCGACGATCGCGGCGCGCGCGACCGACGCGATGCCCTCGATGCGTTGCTCGGTTGCGACCGGGGTCACGACACCGCTCGCGGTCACGACAACGTGCGGCAGGCGCCCCTCGACCCAGAGACGGCCGGCGTCATCGAGGTGCCCGACGTCTCCAGTGCGGTGCCACCGTTCGCCCGGCGCAGTGCCCACGCGCGAGGCGCGATCGGTGATCCACAGGCGGTCGTAGCCGTTCTTGATGTGCGGGGCCGAGACGACGATCTCACCCGTGACGTTCGGCTGCCGGGATGGTTCCCCAATCGGTGCGCCGAGGCCGTCGATCGCGCTGATCCGCACGGCTGTCGTCGCCGTGGGCTGCCCGACGCACACTCCCCCGGCATCCGCCCCGCCGCGCAGGCCGGCATCGCGGACGGCGTCCCGGATGCCGTCGAGCGTGATGTCGGTCAGCAGCAGGCCCTCGGTCATGCCGTACGGGGTATGTGCGACCGCACCCGGCATGAGCCGCGCCGCGGCGGCGAGCAGCGGTTCGGAGACGGGGGCGCCGGCAGAGAGGAACTCGCGCACGCCCGCGAGGCTGGCGCGGTGCGCCGGACCGAGGTCGGATGCCGTCGCGACGACGTTCGCGATCGCGGCGGGCGACAGGAACACGACGGTTCCGTCGACCGCGGCGACGGCGTCGGCGACCGCCGTCGCGGTGAGGGTTCCCGGCGACGTGACGTCCATGTCGGGGGTGGCCGAGCGCGCGCCGAGTGCGGGGCCGAGTAGGGCGAAGGGCGCAAATCCGGCGACGAGGCCCGTTCCCGGGCCGACGCCGTACTGGCCGGCGAGGGCGAAGCGGATCCCCGAGAGCTGGGCGTGTGTGTAGACGACGCCCTTCGCCGGGCCGGTCGAGCCCGACGTGAAGAGCACGGCGGCGGCATCGTCCGGGCCCGGTGCCGGCGGCAGGCCGGTGCCGGCGGCGAGCGACGCCCCGCCGATCTCGACGAGGTCGGCGAGGCAGTGGGTGACGCCGAGGCCGCGGCGCACGGGCTCTGGAAGCCGCGTCGTCGAGATGCGCCGCCCCGGCCAGCCGAGGGCGAGCGCGGCGGTGAGTCCCCTGGCCTGGCCGATGACGTGGTCGGGCCTCGCTCCGCGCACGGCGCGGGTCAGCCCGCGCAAGCCGAGGCCGGCATCCGCGACGACGACGATCGCGCCGATGCGCACGCACGCGTAGAGCACTGCGGTGAGGTCGGCACCGGGCGGCACGAGCAGCGAGACGCGGTCGCCGCGCCGCACCCCGGCGCGGTCGAGGCCGGCGGCGAGCTCCCGAACCCGGCGGGAGAGCAGCCGCCAGCTGACCACCCGTGGTGAAGTGGGGCGTGATTGAGCGGCGCGTGGTGAAGTGGGGCGTGATTGAGTGGGGCGCGGTGGAGAGGCGCGCGACATCGCCGACCCGCTCGGCGCCATCTCGACGAGTGCCGTGTCGTCGCTGTCCCGCAGCTCGTCGAGGTAGTGCCAGAGCGGCTGGTAGTCGGGCCCGGCGTTCCGGTGGGCGCCGTCCGACGTGCCGTCCGACGCACCGCCCGACGCGCCGTCCGACGCAGCATCCGATGCAGCATCCGACGCGCTGTCCGACACAGAATCCGCGCGCAGGTCACGGAGCCAGGCCAGCGCGGCGGGCGGATAGTCGGCGTCCTCGGCGATGAGGTGACCGGCCCCCTCGAAGCGGTGCACATCGCTGCGCGGCATGCGCTCGAGGAGGTCGTCGAGGTAGCGGTCGCTGAAGATCGGGTCGCGGGGACCCCACAGCAGAAGGCTCGGAACACCCAGGGTGCGAATGCCAGTGGCGATCCGGTCGAGTTCGGCGAAGCTCTCGTGTCCGGCGTCGGCCGGGATGTCGGCGACGAACCCGCCGATACCGCCCCGCCGCTCGGCGCCCGGGTAGGGGGCGCGGTATCCGGCCTTGATGGCGGCGGAGAGGGGCGGATGCGCGAGGGCGAGCGTCGTCTCGAGGAAGGCGGGCGTCGACACGGTCGCGCGACCCAGGATCGAGCGCCGCAGGGCCAGGCGCAGCGGTGCCGGGATCGGCTCGTCCTCGTTGTGGTGCACGGGGGTGTTCAGCAGCATGACCCCGACGAGCTGTTCGGGGTGGCCGACGGCCCACCCGAGCGAGACCACACCGCCCCAGTCGTGGCCGAAGGTGCTGACC
>JAJAZI010000296.1 GCA_026785785.1 Microbacteriaceae bacterium | reverse complement strand
TTCACCGGGCACTCGCTCTCGATCAACGCGGAGTTCGCCTCCCCCCTCTCGGTCGCCCGGGCGAAAGAGCTGCTCGCGGGCGCTCCCGGCGTCGAGCTGAGCGACGTTCCGACCCCGCTGCACGCTGCGGGAAAGGACCCGACGTTCGTGGGGCGGATCCGCCAGGACCACGGTGTGCCGGGCGGACGCGGCCTCGCGCTGTTCATCAGCAACGACAACCTCCGCAAGGGCGCTGCGCTCAACGCCGTGCAGATCGCGGAATTGGTGGCGTCGGAGCTCGTCGGGTCCTGACGGAGATCTGCTGCCTGGCGGAGAATAGCGGTACAATTTTTGATCGCCATGGCCGCCCGCGACGAAGTAACGTCGTGCACAAGCCTGATTACCCCCAGCCTCGCTCGTCGTGGCACTGATTGCCGGCCTGATTGGGGTCATCGTGGTTCTCGACGGGTCAGGTCGGCATTCGGCAAGCGCGCCCGTGCCGAGGGCGGGGTCCGGGCCCCTCGTGGCCTTCTACGGTGACTCCTACACCCTCGGAACGGGGGTGAGCGCGGATGAGCGGCGCTGGTCGACCCAGATCTGCCGCGACCGGGGCTGGCAGGAGTTCAACCCGAGCGTCAACGGCCTCGGGTTCATCAACAACCGCGATCGTTTCGGTGCCGGCGACCTGCCCGACCTGATCATCACGGCGAAGCCCGACATTGTCTTCGTGACGATGGGGCTGAACGACAACTTCTCGTACGATTTCGCTGCGCAGGACATCAAGGCGCAGATCAGCGACGACCTGTCCCGCCTGTCCACCGCGCTCCCCGACGCCCGGTTCATTGTCGTCGAGCCGTTCTGGTACACCGACGAGCGCCCGCGCTCGGTCGAGGTGATCATCAGCTGGGTGCAGTCCGCAGCGACCACCCTCGGCGCCGACTACATTGCAGGGGCATCACGGTGGATCGAGGGGCACCCCGAATGGATGGCGTCGGACGGTCTGCATCCCAACGGCGACGGCGACCTCGAGATGGCGCGGCGGATGGACCTCGAGCTCGAGGTGCTCGGGCTGTGACCGGCCACCAGTAAACTGGTCTCGTGAGTACCCAAGCCCCGATCGACGTCGCCCTCATTGGCGGCGGTGTCATGAGCGCCACCCTCGGCGCCCTCATCAAGCAGCTGCAGCCCGACTGGACGATCACGATCTTCGAGCGCTTGAGCGATGTCGCGAGGGAGTCGTCGAACCCGTGGAACAACGCCGGAACCGGGCACTCCGCGCTCTGTGAGCTCAACTACACCCCCGAGAGGCCCGACGGCACGATCGAGATCTCGAGCGCGGTGAAAGTCAACGAGCAGTTCCAGATCTCCCGGCAGTTCTGGGCGCACCTCGTGGCCAACGGCCTGATGCCCGACCCGCAGGCGTTCATCAACCCCGTCCCGCACATGAGTTTCGTCTGGGGGGAGGCGAACGTCGCCTACCTGCGCAAGCGGTTCGAAGCGCTCAAGGGCCACCCGCTCTTCGCGGGCATGGAGTACAGCGAAGACGCCGCGGTCATCCGCAAATGGGCGCCCGCGATGATCGCAGGCCGGCTGAAGTCGGAGAAGATCGCCGCAACGAAGATCGACTCTGGCACCGACATCGACTTCGGCGCGCTCACCAACGGACTGTTCGACTACATCACCGACAACGGTGCCGACCTCCGCACCGAACACACCGTGACGGGGCTCCGGCAGCAGCAGGATGGCTTGTGGCGCATCCGCCTGAAGGAGGAGGTCGGAATGACCCGCCTGGATGTCTCGGCGCGGTTCGTCTTCGTCGGGGCCGGCGGCGGGGCGCTCAGGCTGCTGCAGAAGTCCGGAATTCCCGAGGCGCGAGGCTTCGGCGGATTCCCCGTCAGCGGGCAGTTCCTGCGCACCGATAATCCCGAGCTCGTCGCCCGGCACAAGGCGAAGGCCTACGGCAAGGCCGCCGTCGGCTCGCCGCCGATGTCGGTGCCGCACCTTGACACGCGCATTGTCGACGGCGAGGCGAGCCTCATGTTCGGCCCGTACGCCGGGTTCAGCCCGAAGTTCCTCAAGACGGGCTCCTGGCTCGACCTGTTCGCCTCAGTGCGTCCGCACAACCTCCTGCCGATGCTCGCGGTCGGGCGTGACAATCTCGACCTCACCTGGTACCTCGTCAAGCAGGTGCTGGCGAGCCGCCGCGCGAAGTTCGCGGCGCTCGCCGAGTTTATGCCGAACGCGAAGCCGGAGGACTGGTACGAGATCACCGCGGGTCAGCGCGTGCAGGTCATCAAGAAGGATGACAAGAAGGGCGGCGTTCTCCAGTTCGGCACCGAGGTGGTCACCTCGGCCGACGGCACGATCGCCGGGCTTCTCGGGGCCTCCCCTGGGGCATCGACCGCGGTGCCGATCATGCTCACCGTGCTCGAGCGCTGCTTCCCCGAGCACATCGCGGGCTGGACGCCGACGATCAAGGCAATGATCCCGAGCTACGGCGAGACCCTCGCCGAGAACGTGGCGCTCGCCAAGAAGACCATCGCGTCGACGAAGAAGGCACTCGCAATCACCTGAGTCGGATCCGGCGAAATGGGGCACAGGATGCCTCGCTATCCCACCAGCTACGCTTCCGCACCTCCCACAACGGGGTACAGAGCGAGAAACGCCAGTCGGCTAGCTTGGGTGGATGGCGCTGAGTTCGGACGGATCGGGGCGGATGTCGCTCGGGCTCCCGCCGCACCTGGCGCCGCGAGCGGTGAGCCGCTCCTTCATCAGCGCCATCCACGTGACCGCGGTCGTCTGCCTCGTCGGCGCGATGATCGTCTCCCTCGCGTTCCAGCTTGAGTGGCCGAAGCTGATCTTCTGGCCAGCGATACTGGCGCTGGTTCCCCTGCTCGTCGTGCTGTACCTGCTCGACCGAATGCCAACCCCGTTCTTCTCGGTCTCATATCTCATCATCGGCGGCGCGTCGGTCTACTGGTACAGTCTCACCTTCGCGAGCCAGATCGAACTCGACAGCTTCGCCGCCTTGATGACGCTCGCGCTGCCCAAGATCGCGCTCATGCTCGTCGGCGGGGGAGGGATCGGCGCGGCGGCCGCGCTGCGCTGGGCGACCAGCGGATTCCTCGTCGCCGAGCTCGCGTCGTTTGCCGCGATTGTGCAGACGTCGCAGCAGTACGCGCTGGACGGGATCTCGATTGCCGCCTACGCCATCATGGCGATGCTGCTCATCGGCTCCTGGATAGGGCAGCGCGGTACGCGGCGCATGCAGCCCCTGCTCTACCGCGCGGCCAAGGAGGAGCTCGTGGCGGCGCTTCGCCACCGCATGGAGCTGAGGGCAGCGGCGCTTCTCCACGACACCGTGCTCAATCACCTGTCGGTCCTCGCCGAGTCGCCCCCCGGGCAGCTCAGCCCGGTGCTCCGGGCGCGGATCGAGCGCGACCTGGCGCTGCTTGTCGGCGAGGAATGGTTGACCGAGGCGCCTCGCGCCGATGCCAGCAACGACACCGAGTGGCACGACAGCGACCTCTACCGGGCGGTTCGCGAGGCTCGAGCACTGGGTCTCGAGGTTGACACCACCGGCGACACCACGGCCCTCCTGCGGCTCGAGGGCGAGAAGTCGCGCGAGCTCGCCCTCGCTGTCAAGCAGTGCCTCGTCAACGTGCTCACCCACTCGGGAAGTTCGGACGCCGAGGTCGTCATCTACGGTGCCGACGACGAAGTGCTCGTCATGGTCGTCGACACCGGGTGCGGATTCGACGCCGACGCCATCGGATCGGATCGGCTCGGGCTCAAGACGTCGGTTCACCAGCGCATCGAAGCCGTCGGCGGAACGGTCCAGGTCTGGTCGACGGCCGGGCGCGGAACCTCGATCGTGATCCGCCTGCCGGTCGGACCAGCCTCGTCCACCCGTCCGATCGCCTCGGTGAGCGCGCAGTGACCGGCTCGGGGGCCACCGCCCAACGTCTGGACCCCGCGGGCACGCTCGGCACACACTTCCTCACCATCGTGCTCGTCGTCGTCGCCTGTCTCTGGGCGATCGTCGTCTCCGCGCTGTCGCTGTCGCGGGGCGGCGATACGGTTCCCGCGCTCGGTGCCCTCGGCGTATTCGCGATCGCCTGCGCCCTCGTCGTCTACGTATCGGGCGAGGGGCACGGGGTCTTCACTCCCGGCATCCACCTCACGGTGCACGGCCTGGTGGTCGCGAGCTTCATTCTGGCGAGCTGGTCAAGCTGGTCGACCGACGACTTCAGCAGGGACCAGTGGGCGCCGCTCAGCCTCGGCATCATGATGGTCGCGGTCGCCCATTACCGCCCCGCACGCGAACTCATCGCCGCTGGAACCGCGTCGGCCCTGGTCATGGGCGCCGTGACATTCGCGCACGCGATCGTCGTCGAGACGGCCGCACCGCCCCTCGCCCTCGCGGTCGTCGCGGTGATCGGGGTGCTCGCGCTCTGTTACGGAGCGGCGATGTACTCCCAGCGCACGGTCGAGGCGCTTCAGCGCTGGCACCGGCGGGCGGATGTCGTCGCCGAAGCGCTCGCCGACGAGGTCCGGGTGGGGATCGCCCGCTCGGTGCAGCAGGATCGCGTGACGATCCTCAACCGCGACGTCGTGCCGTTCTTCGGCGACATGCTCGCTCGCGAGACGATCACCGACGACGACCGCGACCGGGCACGGGAGATCGCCAACGCCATCCGCAGTGTGATGGTCGCCGACGCCGACCGCACCTGGCTCGAAGTCGTGGTGCAGCAGGCTGGCCGTCCCGGGCGCGCCCTGATCGCCGTCGACGATCCCTACTTCCTCGCCACCACGATGACCACCGCGCAGCGCACCGCGCTGCGCGCCCACGTCGTCGCGCTCGCCGCCGATAGGAAGATCGCCGAGGGCTTCTCGATCGTGCTCTCCCGGCACGGCCGACTGTGCGTCGGCACCCTCAGCGTGCCCATCCTCTCCGCAGACCACGCCAGGCGAAGCCGGTATGCCCCGATTCACGCCGTGATGCGAGTCGCGTTCGACTCCGTCAGCATCCAGACCCACCCTCCTGACCTGATTGTGAGATTCACCTATGAGCATTCGTGAGACGACGAGCCGGCGGATCCGACTCGCGATACTCGACGACCACGAGATGCTGCTCGACACAATGAGCAGCTGGATCAAGGTCAACGCGACCGACTTCGATCTCGCGCTCAGCGCGGCGTCCTGGCTTGACCTCGTGCACAGCGACAACTTTCCGACCGAGCTCGTGCTGATTGACTTCCAGCTGCGCGAGCACGTGTCGATCGAGGCGCGAGTGCGCACCTGCCGCGCGGCCGGGGCGAAGGTCGTCGTGATCTCGAGCCTCGACACCCGCGAGGCACGCCAGCGGGCGCTGGATGCCGGGGCATCCGCGTTCCTGTCGAAGTCGCTCCCGATGGTCGAAATCATGGACGAGGTGCGTGCCGTGATGGGCGCACCGCGCGAATCGCAGCCGCCACGGGACTGGAGGCCGCTCCCGAGCGGGGCGACCTCGTACCCGCGCCCCAAGCTCAGTGCCGGGGAAACCAAAGCGCTTAGGCTGTACGCGTCGGGCTCAAGCACGACCGAGGTCGCGCGTGAGATGAACGTGCAGTACGAGACCGCGAAGACCTATATTCGCCGCGTGCGTGAGAAATACGTCAAGGTGAATCGACCGGCGGGGAAGAAGGCGGAGCTCATCCGCCGAGCCGCCGAGGATGGATACCTGCTCTGATGGCGAAGCTCTATTTTCGGTACGGCGCGATGAACAGCGGCAAGAGCACGGCGATGCTCCAAGCGGCGTTCAACTACGAGGAGCGCGGCCAGCAGGTACTCCTGGCCAAACCACAGGTCGACACCAAGGGCGACTCAGCGATCGTCTCCCGGCTCGGGGTCAGCCGCCCGGTCAACTTCGTGCTCTCGCCCGGCGAGGACGCCTACAGGGCCTTCGCCGCCCAGCGGGAGCAGGTTCGGGCCCTCACCGGGCTCGACGTGAGCTGCCTTCTTGTCGACGAGGCACAGTTCCTCACCGAGTCGCAGGTGGACGACCTCCTGCGCATCGCGATCCGCGAGGGGGTTCCCGTGATCGCCTACGGCATCCGCACCGACTTCCAGACGGTCGCATTCCCTGGCAGCCGGAGGCTGCTCGAGATCGCCCACTCGCTCGAGGAGCTCAAGACCATCTGCCGCTGCGGCCGAAAGGCCGTCTTCAACGCACGCAGTATCGACGGGGTGTTCGTGTTCGACGGTGACCAGGTCGCGATCGACGGCGTGGATGTCGCCTACGAGTCGCTCTGCGGCGCCTGCTACCTCGAGGAGAGCGGGGGAGTACTCAACAGCGGGCGCCGTCCCCGGGCCGACTTCAGCTACGGTTCGGCCCCCGACGCCGACTTCGCCTGACCGCGCTCACACACCTGGACCGCGTTAACGAACTCAGGGCCGCACCGTGTGCGGCCCTGAGTTTTGTGTCGGGGTAGCGGGATTTGAACCCACGACCTCTTCGTCCCGAACGAAGCGCGCTACCAAGCTGCGCCACACCCCGATCAACCCGAACCAACCACCGGCCAGTTCGCGCTCTCAACCAGAATAGCTGAAATCGTCGCCGGTCAAAGTCACCAGCACCGCTTCGGGCTTGCAGGCGAACCGAACGGGTGCGTAAATAGAGGTTCCGAGCCCAGCGGAGACGTTGAGGTAGGCGGCTCTGAGCGCGTGATGCCACAGGCTGAGACCGCGAACCTGCTCCCTGGGAATGTCGCAATTGGTCACGAGGGCGCCGTATCCGGGCACACAAACCTGGCCGCCGTGGGTGTGCCCGGAGAAGATCACGTCGGCCCCGTTCGTCACGAGGGAGTTGAGCACGCGGCGGTAGGGCGCGTGGGCGAGAGCGATCGAGACTACCTCCGGACCGTTCCGCTCGTCGAGCCACCCGACGTTCTCGCGCAGCTCGTCCAGCGCACCGGGCAGCTTGTCGAGCCGGTCGAACCCGGCGTGGGGATCGTTGACGCCCATGAACTCGAGGCGCGCGCCCTTGATCGACATCGCGCGCGCGGTGTTGTTGAGGCCCAGCCAGCCGAGCCCGTCGAAGAACGCCTCGAGGGCGGCCGTGTCGAGGTTCGGCTTCGTGCCCCGAGCGCTCTTCGACACTCCGGTGAGGTAGCCGAGGGGGTTCTTGGCTTCGGGCCCGACGTAGTCGTTGGATCCGTGCACGAAGACGCCGGGCACATCGCGGAAGGGCTCAAGCGCGTACTCGAGCCCGGCGAGCCCGTCGCGATGGCCGAGGTTGTCGCCCGTGTTGACGATCAGGTCGGGCTCGAAGATCGCGAGCGAACGTATCCAGTCCTGTTTGGCACGCTGCCACGGCGCCATGTGGATATCCGAGAGGTGCAGCAGGGTGAGTGGTCGGGCGCCGGGGGCGAGCAGCGGGAGGGTCTCCCGCCTGATGGTGAAGGCGTTGCGCTCGACGAGCGTTCCCCACGCGAGGGCGCCCAGGCCGAGTGCGGCCGCCGTCGCCAGTGCGGCGCCACCGCGACTCGAGTTCGTCACGAGCAGTCGGGATCCACGCCGGGTACGATCACGCCACCATTCACGGTGAGCGTCACCGCCGCGGACTTCGACGTGGGCGTGCCGCCGGTCGGGTCACTCGCGACCACCTCGCACTTGTCCGGTGGCACGCTCGGCGTCCACTTCACGGCGACCGAGGTGAATCCGTCGTCATCAAGTGTTTTGAGCGCCTGCTTGACCTGCATGCCGGCGACATTCGGCATGGTCGCGGAGAGGCTGCCATCGCTCGTGAGCACGCGCACCGGAGTGCCCTTGGAGACGAGCGCGCCCGCAGCGGGGTCGGTCGACGCGACGCGTCCGGCGGGAAGCTCCGACGCGATAGTGCCACCGTCGGCGAAGGTGAGGCCCAGGCTCTGGATCACGCTGCGCGCCTGGTCGACGCTCTGGCCGGTCACGTTGGGCACGGCCTGGGTCGAGCCGACGATCAGCGCAGCCGGCGGTTTGGGGAAATCTGCCGTAGTCGCGTACAGGGGGCTTCCGTTGAGGGCGCTCTGTACGGGCTTCATGATGCGGTGGCGTGCACTGTTCGCGTTGCCGCTGGCGATCTCCGCGCGCGAGATGATCTGCTCACCAACGATATTCCCAACCCAGACAGCGCTCGAAACCTTGGTGCTCGCCGAGGTGACCCAGGTCTGCAGCGAGTTGTCTGTGGTGCCGGTCTTGCCGAGTACCGCTGTGCCGTCCTTGGGGTTCGAGGCCGAGCCGGTGCCGCCGTTCATGACGCCCTTCAGGGCGGTGGCCGCCGCTGCGGCGACTTCCGGCGCGATGGCCTGATTGCATTCCTGGGCCTGCCCCACGAGCTCGGTGCCCTTGGCATCGACGACCTTATCGACTGCGATCGGCTGGCAGAGAATGCCTCCGCTCGCGACTGTCGCGTACGCGTTCGCCATCGTGAGAGGAGCGATCTCGTTGGTGCCGAGAATCGCGCTCGGGTAGATGAGCAGGTCCTTTCCGTCGGCGCGGTGAACGCCCATCGACTTCGCCGTCTCGCGAATGTCGCACAGGTCGAGCTGCGACGCCATGTCGATGAAGGCCGCGTTGATCGACTGGTTCGTGGCCGTCTGCACCGTGACGCGCCCGGCGCTGGACCTCGTGAAGTTGTTCGGCTTATACGGCTGGGCGAGCTTCATCGTGCCGCCCTCGCAGTTGGCCGGGAAGGACGAGTAGCCCTTCACGTTCCCGTCGACGACTTCGCGCAGGCCGTGACCCCTCTGCAGCCAGTTGACGAGGGTGAACAGCTTGTAGGTCGACCCCGTCTGGAATCCGGAAGACTGCCCGTATTCCTGATCGGTGTTGAAGTTGACCGCGGTGGTCGTGGGACCGCTGCCCTCGCCCGAGTTGTCAAACCCCTTGTTTTGAGCCATGATCACGATTCTCCCCGTTCCGACCTCGACGGTCGAGAGGGCGGCACCAAGCTGGAATTTCGTCTCGTCGGCCGGGGTCTGGCTGGCGAGTACGGCTTCGGCATTGACCTGCTGGTCGAGGTCGATGGTCGTGTAGATGTCGTAGCCGCCCTGCTTCCAATTCTCGTAACGCTCCTCCTCAGTGGTCCCGAGGGCTTCGAGATTCTCGACGTTGCGCACCACGTAGTCGCAGAAGTGCTTGGCACCGGACGCGTAAAGGCAGCCGTTCTGCGGCGGGCTGACGATGACAGTGGTGTCGTCGACCGGTGTCGCGATTGCCTCGTCAAACTGCTCCTTGGTCAGCATGTCCAGATCGGACATGTTGCTCAGGATCTTGTCGCGGCGGCCCTGATTGTTCTCGCGGTTCTCCGGGATGTCGGGGCGCCGGGACGACGGCTGCTGCACGATGCCCATGAGGCTCGCAGCCTGGGCTGCGGTTAGGTCCTTCGCGTTCGTCGAGTAATACTGCTGCGCGGCGGACTGGATGCCGTAGGTGTTGCCGCCGAAGCCGGCGATGTTGAGGTACCCGAGCAGGATTTCCTCCTTGGTGTACCGCTTCTCAAGGCCGATCGCCAGCTTCGCCTCTTTGAGCTTGCGGTCGAGGGTCGATGCCTGCGCGGCGGCGATGCCGGCTTGCTGCTTCTCCTCGGTGTCGTAAGTGAGAGCCTCCTGAATGAGGAGGTTCTTGACGAGCTGCTGCGACAGAGTCGACGCGCCCTGTGTCGAGCTCGAGGTGACGTTGTTGATCGCTGCCCGAGCGATACCGGCGAGGTCCACTCCGCCGTGCTCGTAGAAGCGCTCGTCCTCGCCGGCGATGGCGGCGTCCTTGACAAACTGAGACACCTCGTCCCAGGCGACTTCCTCGCGGTTCTGGTTGTAGATCTGGGCGAACGGCACCTGCTGGCCAGCCTGCAGTGCCCAGAGCGTGTTCCGCTGCGACTGCTGGTTGATGACCATGTAGTCCGGCAGATCTTCGAAAATACCGACGGTGTTGTTCGCGGTCATGCTGGTCACGGCGATGGCGGGCGTGACCATGGCGGTGACGAGCACCCCCGCGAGAGCGCTGAAACCGAGAAAGCCGAGGATCGCGCCAAACACGCCGATGGGCTTCGAATTTTGGGCAGACATACAATCAAGGGTAAGTCATAAGCCCCGATTTCAATCTGAATGGACGCCTCGATGCCAACTTGGGAGTATCTGACCACCCCCCTCATGATCCACAACACCGCCGCGATCCTCAATAACTGGGGCTCAGACGGCTGGGAACTCGTGCAGGTTGTCAACGGCCCGGAGGGTGGCCTTGTTGCCTACCTCAAGCGTGAGAAGAAGGAGAACGCCTGATGTCGGTGCTCGATGACCGCCTCGCCGAGCTCGGCCTGACGATTCCGGAGGTCGCCGCTCCGGTGGCTGCCTACGTGCCCGCAGTCGTGAGTGGGCACCTCGTCTACACCTCGGGCCAGCTGCCCTTCGTCGCCGGCGCGCTGACGGAGACGGGCAAGGTCGGCGCAGGCGTGGCACCGGAGCGAGCTACCGAGCTCGCCGCGATCTGCGTGCTCAACGGCCTCGCCGCGGTGCGCTCGGTGATCGGGTCGCTCGACCGCGTCACCCGCATTGTCAAGGTGGTCGGCTTCGTGGCATCCGATCCGGCGTTCACCGGCCAGCCAGGCGTCATCAACGGTGCCTCGGAGCTGCTCGGTGAAATCTTCGGCGATGCGGGGCGCCATGCGCGCAGCGCCGTCGGCGTCGCGGTACTCCCGCTCGACTCGCCCGTCGAGGTCGAGTTCATCATCGAATTCGCCTGATCGACCCGGTCCGCCGATCCGCACAGAACGGGCCCCCCCCGCACCCGTCGGGGCCCGTTCCAGTCGCATTTAAAAAAAAACCCGCCCACCAGACATTATACACAATGAGGGTTTGC
>JAJAZI010000295.1 GCA_026785785.1 Microbacteriaceae bacterium | reverse complement strand
GGCGGCATCCGTTCCCGCGCCCATCGCGATGCCGAGGTCGGCCGCCGCGAGCGCCGCCGCGTCGTTGACGCCGTCGCCGACCATGGCGACGACGCGTCCGCGGGATTGCAGCTCGCGGATCGCCTCGAGCTTTCCCGTGGGGGTGACGCCCGCGCGCACGTCGTCGATTCCGACGGATGCCGCGACTGACCCGGCCGCGCCCGCGTTGTCGCCGCTGAGCAGCACGGGCTCGAGCCCGAGCTTGATGAAGTAGGCGATCGCCGCGGCGCTCGTCGGCTTCAAGGTGTCACTCACGATGAACGCTCCGCGGGCGGCCCCGTCCCACGCGGTGACGACGGCGGTGCTGCCGGCGAGTTCGGCGGCGGCCACGGCGTCGCGCAGCGCGTCGGGAAGCTCGATCGACCACTCGGATGCGAGCCACTCGGCGCGTCCGACAGTGACCAGGCGGCCGTCGACGATGGCCTGCACGCCGTGCCCCTGGTGGGAGGCGAACGACTCGGCGGCGCCGAGCTCGATCGCACGGGTGCGGGCCTCGGCGACGATCGCGCGGGCGACCGGATGCTCGGAGGCGTTCTCGATCGTCGCGGTGATGCGCAGGAGCTCGGCGAGGGCGGCCCCGGATGCGGCGGCGGCGTTAGCGGTGGCCCCGGTAGCGGCGTTGGTGCCGGCGTCGGCGGTAGCGGCGTTGGCGGTAGCGGCGTTGGCGGTAGCGGCGTTGGCTGTGGCGGTAGCGGCGTTGGCGGTGGATGCCCCGGATGCGGCGGTGGCGGCGGATGAGCCGGATGAGCCGGCACCCGAGACCGTGCCCGCGTCGGCGGTAACATCGACCGCAGCATCCGCCAGCACAACGTCGATGACGCTCATCTTGCCGGTCGTGATCGTTCCGGTCTTGTCGAGCACGATGGTGTCGATGCGACGGGTCTGCTCGAGCACCTGCGGGCCGCGGATCAGGATGCCGAGCTGCGAGCCGCGTCCGGTGCCGACGAGCAGCGCGGTCGGGGTCGCGAGGCCGAGCGCGCACGGGCAGGCGATGATGAGCGTCGCGACGGCCGCGGTGAAGGCGACCGTGAGCGAGGATCCGAAGATGGCCCAGGCGAGGAAGGTGCCGATCGCGAGCACGAAAACGATGGGCACGAAGATGGCCGAGACACGGTCGGCGAGGCGCTGCACTGCGGCCTTGCCGGTCTGCGCCTCCTCGACGAGGCGGCCGAGGCGCGCCAGTTCGGTGTCGGAGCCGACGCGGGTGACCTCGACGACGAGGCGCCCGCCCACATTGACGGTCGCGCCGACGACGCGGTCGCCGACAGTGACCTCGACGGGCACGGACTCGCCAGTGAGCATGCTGGCGTCGACGGCGGATGCTCCGTCGACGATGAGTCCGTCGGTCGCGATCTTCTCGCCCGGGCGCACGAGGATGGTGTCGCCGGGCACGAGCGCGTCGACGGCGACGGTGGACTCGCGGTCACCGACCAGGAGGGTCGCCTCGCGCGCGCCGAGCTCGAGCAGGGCGCGCATCGCGGCCCCGGACTCCCGCTTGGCCTTCGCCTCGAAGTAGCGCCCGGCGAGGATGAACACCGTGACGGCGGCGGCGACCTCGAGGTAGATGTCGTGCGCTCCCCCGCCCGGCTCGGTGACGAGCTGGAACGACATGGTCATTCCGGGCATCCCGGCCATGCCGAAGAAGAGGGCGTAGAGCGACCAACTGAACGCGGCGGTCACGCCGACGCTGATGAGCGTGTCCATGGTCGCGGCGCCGTGTCGGGCGTTGGTCCAGGCGGCGCGGTGGAACGGCAGCGCACCCCAGACCGCGACGGGCGCAGCGAGGGTGAGCGCGAGCCACTGCCAGTTGGTGAACTGCAGCGCCGGGATCATCGACAGCACGAGCACCGGGGCGGCCAGCAGCGCGGAGACGACGAGGCGCAGACGCAGCGCGTCGACCTCGTTCTCGCGCGCCGTCTGGGCGTCACCCGGGGCATCCGTCTGGGCCGCGCGCGGCGGCGCGGGCAAGGTCGCCGTGTAGCCGGCAGACTCGACCGCCGCAATGAGGGCGGCCTGGTCGACGCCGGCCGGAACGCGCACGTGCGCCTTCTCAGTGGCGTAGTTGACGCTCGCCTCGACGCCCTCGATGCGGTTGAGCTTGCGCTCCACGCGCGTGGCGCACGACCCGCAGGTCATGCCGCCGATCTCGAGGTCTACGTCGGTGAGGCTCATGAGAAGGTGCGCGGTCCCACGAGCTCGTAGCCGGCCTCGGAGACGGCGGCGGTCGCAGCATCCGCGGGAAGGATCTCGGCGCTCACGACGGTCACGGTCGACACGCCGCCCTTGTTGAGGTCAACCTCGACGGATTCGACGCCCTCGAGCGCGGAGAACTCGTCTTTCACGCTGGCGACGCAGTGTCCGCAGGTCATTCCGGTTACCTGGTATTCGGTCGTGGTCATTGTTTTCTCCCTTGGTGGTGTCGTGCTTGGTGGTGTCGTGCCTTGAGGTGTCACGCTTGGTGGTGTCGTGCCTGGTGGTGTCGCGCAGGGTCAGGAACGGACGAGGCGGGCAATCGCCGCGGATGCCTCGCGCATCTTGTCCTCGCCGACCTGCCCGCCCTCCCTGGCCGCCTCGGCGACGCAGTGATTGAGGTGGTCGTCGAGCAGGCCCAGCGCCACGGTCTCGAGCGCCTTTGTGGCCGCCGACACCTGCGTGAGCACGTCGATGCAGTAGGTGTCTTCTTCGATCATGCGCTGGATGCCGCGCACCTGGCCCTCGGCGCGGCGCAGCCGCTTGAGCAGGTCTTCCTTGTTGGCGACATAACCGTG
>JAJAZI010000294.1 GCA_026785785.1 Microbacteriaceae bacterium | reverse complement strand
GCATCGGCCACATGGAGCACCGCAAGTACACCCTCTACAATTTTATCGGCGCGATGGTCTGGGGAGCGGGCCTGACCTTCGCGGGATTCCTGCTCGGCCTCATCCCGCCCGTGGCCCGGTTCGTGACCGACTACATCGACCTGATCCTGATCGCGGCCGTCGTGCTCACGCTCATCCCGACGATCTACCACTATGTTCAGTCGACGCGCGAGGCGAAGAGGGCCCGGCTCGCGGGGGTCGCGCCCCTCACCGATGACGAGGTCGTGCTCGACCAGCAGTACTTCGACCAGAAGCCCGACGCGCAGTAGCGACGCGGTTCAGTCGGTCGAGCCCGTCGGGGTTCCGAGGCGGGCCGCGAGGGCATCCCTCGACTGCTGCGCCGCGCGCCGTACTTCCTTCTCCGGATCGCGCAGCAGTGCCGCAATCGTCTCGACGTTGTCGGCCGTGCCGACCGCGGCAAGCGCGTGGGCGGCCGCGGCGCGAACCCGGGGCACGTCGTCGGCGGTGAGCTCAACCATCTTCGTGGCCACGTGCAGCTCACGGGCCAGCGCCACCCTCGCGCACATCTCGCGCACCCGCCAGGCCTGATTGTCGAGCCCGGCGATCACCGCGGTCACCGCGGCCGGGTTCCAGACGTGCAGCAGCGCCCGGGCGCCCCAGAGTTCGGGCCAGTAGAGCGGCGGGGCTCCGTCGAGCAGTCCCTGCGCGTGCCGGCCTCCGACGTAGAGCAGGAAATCCTCGCCGGCGTTGGCACCAGCCATGAGGGCGATCGAGCGCGCGACGACGTCGTCCTCCCCGTAGCGGTCAACGGCCGCGGCGAGGCGGTCGGCGACGGGAAGGTCGAGGGGAACGGACGATTCTGACGAGGCTTTGTTCTGCATTTGTCGTCAACGCTACCGCGCCGGAAGATCAGGCGGTCGAGATCCAGATGGATGCTGCCGCTTCGGCGCCGAGATCCAATTCGCGCGCGGCGCCATCGGCGCCATCGAGACGAACTGCGAGCGCGCCGCCGAACGGATGCCGGCCGACCACCGTGATGCGGGCATCCAGCGCGATTCCGGCGGCCGTCAGGTATCTCAGGAGCGCGGGATCGCGGTCGCTGATGCGCACGACCGCGCCGGCCGAGCCGTCCGCCGCGGCGACCAGCAGGAGAGCCGCCGGACGGACGATCGAGCCGTCGGCCGCGGGAATGGGGTCGCCGTGTGGGTCGCGGATCGGCTGACCGAGCCGGTCGGCGATCGCTCCGAGCAGCCGGTCGCTCAGCGCGTGCTCGAGCACCTCGGCCTCGTCGTGCACCTCGTCCCAGTCGTAGCCGAAGTGCTCGACGAGCCAGGTCTCGATGAGGCGGTGGCGGCGCACCATGCGCAGGGCGAGCGCCGTGCCCTCGGCGGTGAGCGTCACCGCGCCGTAGGGCACGTGGGTGACGAGTCCGCTTCTCGCGAGCTTCTTGACCATCTCGGTGACCGACGAGGCCGCGAGACCGAGCCGGGCGGCGAGCTCCGACGGCGTGATCGGATCCGGCTGCCACTCGGTGTGGCCGTAGATCGCCTTCACGTAGTCCTCGACGACGCTGTTCACGCCGGATGCGTTCACGCCGACACCATTCATGCCGCCCCTATTCATACCGTCACCGCACGTCGGTCGCGCACGAGCGTGGTGATGACGCCGCCCCTGGCCCCGAAGAGGTAGGACGCTCCGAAGGCGATCGCCTGCGCGAGCACGACGGCGCCACCGGTCGAGACGTCGAGGTAGTAGCTCGCGTAGACGCCGACGACGGAGGCGACTGCGGTCACCACGACCGCGAGCCACAGCATCCGGTCGAAGCGCTTGGTCAGCAGGTACGCGGTCGCTCCCGGCGTGATGAGCATGGCCACGACGAGCACGATGCCGACCGCCTGCAGCGCCACGACGACCGTCATGGCGAGCAGCCCCAGCATGAGCACGGAGAGCCGCTTGGTGCTGATCCCGAGGGCGTTCGCGTGGCTGGGGTCGAAGGCGAAGAGGGTGAAGTCGCGGCGCTTGAGCACGAGCACCGCGACGACGACGACACCGATCACGACGACCTGCGCGATGTCGCTGTCGGTCACGCCCAGCACGTTGCCGAAGAGGATGTGGCCGAGGTCCACCTGGCTGGGCACGGCGGAGATGATCACGAGCCCGAGCGCGAACAGCGCGGTGAAGACCACCCCGATCGCGGCATCCGACTTGATCTTGGTCGTGGCCCGCACTCCCCCGATGAGCGCGACGGCGCCCGCCCCGAAGATGAACGCCCCGACGGCGAACGGCCAGCCCACGATGTAGCTGATCGCGACCCCGGGCAGCACCGCGTGCGAGACCGCATCGCCCATGAGCGACCAGCCGATCTGCACGAGCCAGCAGGAGAGCAGCGCGCAGGTGACCGCCGCGACGATGGTCACGAGCAGGGCCCTGGTCATGAAGCCGTACTGCAGCGGTTCGAGGATCCAGTCGATCATCGCGGCTCCAGTCCGAAGGCGAGCGCGAGGCGTTCCGTGGTGAGGGCCTGCTGGGGCGATCCGTGGAAGAGCACCCGGTTCTTCAGCAGGACGACCTCGTCGCACAGCTCAGGCACGCCGGCGAGGTCGTGGGTCGAGATGAGGATGCCGCGGCCCTCGGCGGCCAGCCCACTGAGCAGGTCGATGATCGTGTGCTCCGATCCCTTGTCGACACCCGCGAAGGGTTCGTCGAGCAGCATCAGGGTCGCCTCCTGCGCGATCCCCCGGGCGACGAAGACCCGCTTGCGCTGCCCGCCGCTGAGCTCGCCGATCTGGCGGTCGGCGAGCTCGACCAGCCCGACGCGCTCGATCGCGCGCGCGACGGCGTCCCGGTCTGCGGCGCGCGGCCTTCGGGTGAGGCCGAGGCGGCCATAGCGGCCGGTCATCACCACCTCGGCGACGGAGATCGGGAAGTCCCAGTCCACGGCCTCCGATTGCGGAACGTAGGAGACCAGATTGCGTTTGCGGGCGCGGGCGGGATCCCCGCCGAACAGGCGGATGTCGCCGCCCGCCACCTTGACGGAGCCCATGATCGCCCCGAACAGGCTCGATTTGCCCGAGCCGTTCATGCCGATCACGCCGATGATCCGCCCGGGCGAGAGCTCGAGGGAGACATCGGCGAGGGCCTGCACTATGCCGTAGCGCACCGCGAGGCCCCGGATGCTGATGATCGACTCAGCCACCGGACAGCCCCGCCGCAATAAGGTCGACGTCGTATCGCAGCAGCTCGAGGTAGCTCGGCACGGGCCCGTCGGGCTCGCTCAGCGAGTCGACGTAGAGCGGGCCCCCGTACTCGGCTCCGGCCTCGCGGGCGACCTGGCGCTGAGCGTCGGCACTGACCGTGGTCTCACAGAACACAACCCCGACGCCGCTCTCGCGCACGAGCTCGATCGCGGCCTTGATCTGCTGGGGCGTGCCCTGAGTGTCGCTGTTGACCGGCCAGAGGTATCCCTCGGCGAGCCCGATGTCGCGGGCGAGATAGCTGAATGCGCCCTCGCAGCTGATCAGCACCCGTTGCCGCTCCGGCAGCTCGGCGACGACCGCCGCGAGCTCGTCGGCGAGCACCTGGAGCTCGGCCTTGTAGGCATCTGCGTTGGCGGCGAACTGCTCGGCCTCCTCCGGAACGAGCTCGGTGAGGGCATCGCGGATGTTGTCGACGTAGACCTGCCCGGCAATCGGCGACATCCAGGCGTGCGGATTGGGCAGCCCGGCGTAGTCGCCGCTGCGGATGTCGACCGGCTCGACACCCTCGGTCAGCACAGCGTGAGGCACGTCGATCCGCGCGACGAAGTCCTCGAACCATCGCTCGAGGCCGAAGCCGTTGTCGAGGATCAGGCGAGCGGAGGAGGCCTTGGCCAAGTCGGACGGCGTCGGCTCGTAGCCGTGGATCTCGGCCCCGACCTTCGTGATCGACTCGATCTCGACCGCATCGCCGCCGACCACCTGCGCCATGTCGGCGATCACCGTGAAGGTCGTGAGTACGAGCGGCTTGCCGCTGCCCGGCGACGCAGGCGGGGCGCAGCCGACGAGCGCGAGCGCCGTCGCGAACAGCGTCGCCGCCGCGACCACTTTTCGGTCCATGGCGACCCGAATTTTCGGCATGCCGAAACTCTAGTCGAGCAGCTGCTCCCGCACCACGACGATGAGGCGTTCGAAGGCGATCGCCCGATGACTGATTGCGTTCTTCTCGTCCGGACTCAGCTGGGCGGAGGACACCGAGTGGCCGGCGGGCGAGAAGATCGGGTCGTAACCGAACCCGTGCTCGCCGACCTCCTCGCGCAGCACCGTGCCGGGCCAGATTCCCGTCTCGACGTGCTCGAAGCTGGCGGCGAGTTCCGGCGGGCCGTCGGGGCCGATCGAGCCGACCGCGGGTGGAACTACGTGGGCGGCAGCGCACTCGAAGTGCGCGGTGCGCGACGACTCCTCGGCGAGGTTCTCGAGCAGCATCCGGCGGTTGTCTCCGTCGTCGCGAGTGCCCGCGTATCGAGCGGAGTGGATGCCGGGGGCCCCGCCGAGCGCGTCGACGCAGACGCCCGAGTCGT
>JAJAZI010000293.1 GCA_026785785.1 Microbacteriaceae bacterium | reverse complement strand
GTGCCGTAGGTGTTCTTCGACTCGCCCGTGTCGAACGCCGCCTGGCCGAACGTCGCCGCCTGCTGGTCGCCCAGGATCCCCGCCACGGGAACCTCGCGCAACAGGCTCGAGGTGTGGATCGTGCCATACACCTCGGACGAGGAGCGGATCTCCGGCAGCATCGACGCGGGAACGTCGAAGATGGCGAGGATGTCCGCATCCCAGCTCAGCGTCTCCAAATCCATGAACATCGTGCGGGACGCGTTGGTGACGTCGGTGGCGTGAACGCCGCCATCGGTGCCTCCGGTCAGATTCCACAGCACCCAGCTGTCGGTGGTGCCGAACAGCAGCTCGCCAGCCTCCGCCTTGGCCCGGGCGCCATCGACGTTCTCGAGGATCCAGACGATCTTCGTTCCGGAGAAGTACGTCGCGAGCGGCAGGCCGACCTTGGCCTTGAACCGCTCGACGCCGCCGTCGGCCGCGAGACGGTCGACGATGGCCTGGGTGCGGGTGTCCTGCCAGACGATGGCGTTATAGATCGGCTTTCCGGTGTTCTTGTCCCAGACCACAGCGGTCTCGCGCTGGTTGGTGATGCCGACCGAGGCGATGTCGTGGCGGGTGATGTTGGCCTTGGAGAGCGCCTGCCCGATGACCTCGCGCACGTTGTCCCAGATCTCCATCGGATCATGCTCGACCCAGCCGGGCTTGGGCAGGATCTGCTCGTGCTCGAGCTGGCCAGTCGAGACGATCGACCCCGCCTTATCGAAAATGATGGCCCGTGAACTGGTCGTTCCCTGATCGATCGAAATTACATAGTCAGCCATGTGAAAACTCCTTTGTTGTCGTGTTCAGTATGAGTTGGTGGTGCGGATGCCGAGAACCGGCGGTGTCAGCGAGTGGCTCAGCCGACGATCGGCAGGAGGACGAGCGCGGCCCAGCCGGCGAGCGCTCCACCGGCGACGGGCCCGACGATCGGAACCCAGGAATAGGACCAGTCGCTTGAGCCCTTGCCCTTGATCGGCAGCAGCGCGTGGGCGATGCGGGGGCCGAGGTCACGGGCCGGGTTGATGGCGTAGCCGGTGGGGCCACCGAGCGAGACACCGATACCGATAACCAGCAGCGCGACGGGCAGGGCGCCGAGAGCGGCGAGACCGGCGGTCTCGCCCTGGCGGCCGAAGGCGATCACGACGAACACGAGCACGAAGGTGCCGATGATCTCCGTCGCAAGGTTCCAGCCATAGGAGCGGATGGCGGGGCCGGTCGAGAAGACACCCAGCTTGTTGGCCGCCTCCGGCTCATCGTCGAAGTGCTGCTTGTAGGCGACCCAGACAACGACAGCACCGAGGAACGCACCAAGGAACTCACCGGCGAAGTAGACCAGCACCGAGATCAGGTTGACCGGAACGCCCGAGCCGAATTCGGTCGCGCCGTTGGCGACGAGGCCGATCGTGACGGCCGGGTTGAGGTGCGCACCCGAGTTGTAGGCGACGATCACACCGGCGAAGACGGCGAGTCCCCAACCGAACGTCACCATCAGGAATCCGCCACCGAGGCCCTTGTTCTTGGCGAGGGCAACGTTCGCCACGACTCCGCAACCGAGGAGCGTCAGCATCCCCGTCCCGAGCACTTCCGAGAGAAATACTATTCCGAGATTGTCCACGTTGACCCTCAATCATCATTGATGCCGCTACCGAGCGACTTCGGTGCGTGCAATGACTATCCCGGCAGAGCGAGCGCCTGCCGCGCAACGCAATTGAACATACGTGCATGGCACCGAATCTCGATGAATCGTCGTCTGCCGGGGCGCGAGGCCCGAAATTCCGGTGAATTTGCGTGTGCCCGCGGTGCCGGCACCCTCGGGCGGCCGACGTGCCGCTCCGGCCCCGAACGCGCCGGGCGCTGCACGAATAGTCAGGGAATTCACGGCTGCGTATCGGGCCGTGTGCGGCTGAGAGAATGGGATCTCGGGAGAGAATGGGGCGGATGCAATGGATCGGGTAGACCTCGAGTCGCACCGCGTCGTGCTCGATTCTCCGCTGGCGCTCGACGTCGACGACATCACCCGCTACTGCCAGGATCCGCTGTTCGAGCGATTCCTCACCGTTCCGTGGCCGTACCACCGGTCAGATGCCGAGCATTTCGTGAACGACCACGTCCCGACCGGCTGGACGACCGGCGACGAGCTGACCTGGGCGATCCGAGCCGAGCGCGGCGGCGCCCTGCTGGGAGTTATCGGGCTCCGCGTGCCGACCTCCGACGTCGGGTTCTGGATGGGCGCGGAGCATCGCGGCCGGGGCCACATGTCGGAGGCGCTCCGTCTCGTCGCCGACTGGACCTTCAGCACGGATTTCGCCGGAATCCGGGAGATCGGCTGGGAGTGCCTCGTCGGAAACGCGGCATCCGCGTCCGTCGCCAGGCACTGCGGATTCAGGTTCACGGGCGAGGCGCCGTCGCGCGTTGCCTACCGGGATGGGTCGCATCCGGCGAGCTGGCAGGGAGCGCTGCGCGATACCGATGACCGCTCGCCCCAGCCGGGGTGGCCGGCATGACCGCGCCGAGAGTGATCCTCTTCGACCTTGACGACACGCTGTTCCAGCACTCCGAGGCCGTCGCAGCGGGGGTGCTCGCCCACCGCCGTTCCCACGGCGGTGCCATCGCCGCCGCGGACGACCGGGCCGAGTTCGCCCGCTGGCAGGAGCTCGAGGAGCACCACTACCACCGGTACCTGCAGGGCGAGCTCGACTTCTTCGGGCAGCGCCGGGCCAGGGCCCGCGACTTCGTCGCCCCGTACAACCTCGACCTCGCGGACGACGGGGAGGCCGATGCCTGGTTTGGAACCTACGTGGACCACTACCGCCGCGGATGGATGCTGCACGACGACACCCTCCCGGCGCTCGACGCGCTCGCCCATCGCATCCCCGGCGTGCGATACGGCATCATCACGAATGCGGTTCTCGCATTCCAGACCGAGAAGCTCGACGCGATCGGGCTGAGCCCGAGACTGGAGCACGTCGTCGCCTCCGGCGAGGTCGGCGTCGCCAAGCCCGACGCCCGCATCTTCGCCCACGCCTGCGAGCTGTTCGGGGTGCCCGCCTCGGATGCCGCGTATGTCGGCGCCCGGCTCGGCCCCGATGCTATTGGCTCGGCCGAAGCCGGGCTCACGGGGGTGTGGCTCTGCCGGGGGCGGCGACCGTCCTCGGCGGAGTCGGCGGCCGCGACGGCAGTCGGCGTCCGTGTGATCGGCACGCTCGCTGAGATGCCGGGGGCGCTGGCAGGCTGAGGCCGCCGCCGTTTCGCCACACCTCGCCGCGCCCCGAGCGGGGTGGCCTCGCCCGCTGCGGTGCGCAACTCATGCGAATCCTCCGACGACGGCCCTAACCGGCCTGCTCCGGGCCTCAGGGGCGGTTCCGCCTGAGTTATGAACGGCTGATCACCCCAACACCCCGGTGGCCCGGCC
>JAJAZI010000292.1 GCA_026785785.1 Microbacteriaceae bacterium | reverse complement strand
GGGGGGGGGGGGCGGGGGGGGGCCGGGCGGCGGGGGGGGGGGGGGGGGGGGGGGGGTGTGTGTGTGTTTTTTTTTTTTTTTTTTGGTGGGGGGGGGGGGGGGGGGGGGGGGGGGGGGGGGGGGGGGGGGCCCCCCATCGGGGCCCCGCCGGAAGACGGCTAGCCCTTGACGGTGAGCCAGGCATCCGTCCACTGCTGGAAATTGGTGCACGTGACGTCGGTGCGGCCGTCGATGCACTGCTCGATCGGCGTAGTCCAGAACCACACGTTCTTGAAGTACTCCTCATCGGTGGCATGGAAGTACTCGCAGTGCGCTGCCGCCTCGTCGCTGGTCTCGCAGAAGGCGGCGTTGGCCGGAGCCATGCCGAAGCCCATCGCGATCGCGCCGTTGACCTCGGCGGAGCTGGTGTAGTCCATCCACAGGTAGCCGCAGTTCGGGTTCTTCGACTCGGCCGAGATCATCCAGGCATCCGACCATCCGGTGGAACCCTCTTCGGGCAGCACGCTCTTGAACTTCTCGTCCTCGGTCAGCTTGCGCAGGATCTCCCATGAGGTGCCGACGACAGACGTTCCTCCGGCGTAGGAGGTGATCTGGGCGACCGGGTCGGCCCAGTACTCGCTGACAATGCCGTTCTGCGTCTTGAGCAGCTCGATGGCGGCGTCAAGCTGCTCCTGGTCGAGCGCGTACGGGTTGGTGATGCCCAGGTCGGGCTCGTGCGTCATCAGGTAGACGGCGGCATCGGCGATGTAGATCGGGGCGTCATAGGCGGTGATTTCTCCGGCGTAGGGGCTGTCTTCCTCCCACACGACATCCCAGCTGGTGGGCGTCTCCGTGACGACCTCGCTGTTGTACTGCAGGATGTTCGCGCCGCGGCCGATCGGAATGCCGTAGCTCTTGCCGTTGATCGTGTCGTAGATCTGGCCCTTCATCCCCTCGACGATGTCGTCGCCGAAGTTGGGGATCAGGTCGGTGTTGATCGGCGCGACGTCGCCGCCGGCGATCAGGCGCAGGCTCGCATCGCCGGAGGCGGAGACGAGGTCGTAGTCTCCGGTGCGCATGAGCGTGACCATCTCGTCGCTGGTGCCAGCGACACGACGGTTGACGACGCATCCGGTATCTTCGGTGAACTGGTCGGACCACGCTGGCTCGACAAACCCGCTCCATGCGACGATGTTCACCTCGCCCTCGGCCTCACCGAGCTCCTCGGCCATGGGCACGTCGGGGACCTCGATGCTGAGGCCGCCGGCTGCCGTGTCGCCCGTGCTGCTACAGCCGACGAGCACGAGCGTTGCCGCTGCCGCCATGGCGGGAAGCAGCATGTACTTCTTCTTCATGTGACTCTCCTAGTGATGTGTGGTGCCGGGATGGTGCGTCGTTCGGGTCATAGTCGGCTCAGGGGACGATCGACACGTGGTCGGTCTTCCAGATGGCCCGCACGGCCTCGCCGCGGCGGAAGGCCGCCGCGGCTGTGGGGTGGTGGTCGTTGTGGCGCTCGGCGGTAAGGCGCAGGCCGGACGCGGTCTCGACGATGTACCGCGTCGCGGGGCCTGTGTAGACGGTTTCGTAGACGGTCCCGAGCACGGAGGTCTCGTCAGCGGCGACGGCGGATGCCGCATCTGCGAGTCGAACCCGTTCCGGGCGCACGCTGATGAGCTTGTCGATTCCGGTGATGATGCTGGCGTGGATGGGAGCGATGAGGTTCGAGATCCCCAGGAATCCCGCCACGAACGCGGTCTGCGGAAACTCGTAGACCTCATTGGGTGTGCCGACCTGTTCAATGCGGCCGTTGTTGAATACGGCGATGCGGTCGCTGAGGGTGAGGGCCTCCTCTTGGTCGTGGGTGACGAAGATGAAGGTGATGCCGACCTCGCGCTGGATTTGCTTGAGCTCAACCTGCATCTCTTCGCGAAGCTGCTTGTCGAGAGCCCCGAGCGGCTCGTCGAGAAGCAGCACGCTGGGCTGAAGGATGAGCGCGCGGGCCAGAGCGATACGCTGCCGCTGTCCGCCGGAGAGCTGGTGGGGTAGGCGGTATGCGGTGTCGGCGAGGCGAACCTGCTGCAGTGCCCGTTCGACCCGTTCCGCCGTTTCGGACTTACCCATCTTGCGGACCCGCAAGCCGTAGCCGACGTTTTCAGCGATCGTCAGATGCGGGAACAGCGCGTAATCCTGGAAGACCGTGTTGACATTGCGGTCGAAAGGGGCCATGCGGGTGACATCGACGCCGTCGAGTTCGATGGTGCCGCTCGTGGCGTCTTCGAAGCCGGCGATCATGCGCAACACCGTGGTCTTGCCCGACCCGGAGGGACCGAGCATGGAGAAGAACTCCCCGGAGTGGACTTCCAGGTTGAGGTCTGCGACGGCGACGACATCCCCGAATGCCTTGGTGAGGGAGTGCAGCCTGACGCCCTTGGTGGCGGGGGGAGTGGCTGATGCCGCTGGCGCTAGTGCGCGGCCAGACTGTGTCATTGGTCGATGACTCCTTGGAACGGCGGTGGTCTCAGAGGTTGGGAACAAACATATAGTTCCATAGGTTTAGTTTCAAGGGTGTTAACTTCGCAGTTAGCCCGTCACGGCACCCGCGACCGGGTGGGGCAGAATGATGCCGTGCCCACATCCACGACGACGCCCTCGCGACGGGGTCAGCCCTCCCGCCTGCAGAGTGCCGTGTTCCAGCCCATCGGCGACGCCGGACGGGCTGCGCTGGTGGAGCGCCGCATCGCCGAGGCGATCACCGGGGGAGTGCTCGCCCCCGGCACGAAGCTGCCGGCCGAGTCCGAGTTGGCCAAGCTGTTCGGCGTGGCGCCGGTGACCGCTCGGGAGTCACTGCAGTCCCTGCGCGATCGTCGGCTCGTTGTCACCCGCCGCGGGCGCAACGGCGGGAGTTTCGTCGTCGAAACGGCTAACGCGGCCGAATTCGGCACGCGGGCGCTGCGCGACATGTCGCGGGTTGCCCTCCGCGACCTCGCCGCCCACTACCTGGCGGTCACCGGCGCCTGCGTCGCGCTGGCCGCGCAGCGGGCCGACCCGAGCGAGATCATGCACATCCGAGGCCGCCTCGATCGCTTCACCGGCAACGACCCGCTCGTGTGGCGTCGTCTGGCCGACGACGCACACCTCGAAATCTCCGCGCTCAGTCAGTCAGCCAGGCTCACCCGTGAGCAGATGCGCCTTCAGGCGGAGTTCTCGCCGTTCCTCGCACTCGTCGATGCGTCAGAGACCGATCGCGATCGCAGCCGCAGCCAGCTCCTCGCCCTGCTCGACGCGGTCTCCGAGGCAGACTCGGCTGCTGCAACCAGCCTGGTCCGGGAATCGATTACGGAAGCCGTGGACCGGCTGATCGACCGCCAGGCGGAGCTGGCCGGATCATGAGTGCGCGCGCTCGATCCCAGGACTGTGTAGCATCCCATTCACCGAGGATCCGCGCCCGGGCGCGACTCGCAGCGAGGAGGTCGCCATGACGGCAGAAGTCACCACGGTCGCGTCCCGCGCGGTTTCGGCCGTCGACGGATACTTCGCCGATGCCCTCGACGCGCTCGAGGCCTGGCAGCTCGACATCGCGCGAGACATCGCCGCGGCCAGGCGCTCCGGGCCGCTCACCACGTCGCGACTCGACGAACTAGTGGCGCCGTACGCGCGGCAGACCCTCGACACCCCCGGCATCTCCGTCTACGGAGCGGGCTTCATCGCCGCGCTCGACTCGCTTGCCGACGCCGCCAGTCACCTCGCCTGGTGGCAGGGACCGCAGCGTGCCCGACTGACCCTCGCCAACCAGGCGATCAACAAGGGCAATATCGATTACAGCGAACTCGAGTGGTATAGGGTTCCCATGCTCACGGGAGAGGCCCACATCGCGGGGCCATACGTCGACTACCTGTGCAGCGACGAGTACACGATCACGGTGGCCGCGCCGGTGAGTATCGACGACGAATTCGTCGGCGTCACGGGGCTCGACGTGCTCATCGACACCGTGGAGCGCGACCTCACACCCCGACTCGTGAAGCTGGGTTCCGCCATCACGATCGTCAACAGCGCCGGCCGCGTGGTGGTGTCGACGAACCGCCGCGTGGCCACCGGGGAGTCGCTGCGCGGTGACGGATACCGGGACGCCGAGCGGGTGCCATGCGTGCGCACTCCGCTTGAGATTGTGCTCATCTGAGCGCGTCAACGACGTGAATCAGTCCGCATCGGCGGCCGCCAGGTCGATGTGTGCCCGCAGCGCCCACAGCTCGGCGCGATCCTCGAACCGGTCGAGAGTGAGGCCCAACGCCTCCTCGAGACGGGTGATCCGGGTACGCAGGCTGTTGGGCAACCGCTGGTCGGTGGAATTCGCTTGCGGCCGTTATCAGTACAGTCCGGGGCGGTTGTGCCGGGGAGGTTCTCGAGTTCGTTCAGGAGAGTCCCGGAGACGACGCGGTCTTCGAACACTCTGAGTGTCGATGTTGCGGGATCCCAAGGCGGGCGACCGAGAGCTCGGCTAGCTGGGCCTGACGCCGCCGACCGGCCCGTGTGAACCCGGCGTCAGCCGCGGGCCGACGGGACCGTCTTGCGCATCACGGTCTTGCGCTTGCCGATGTGACGCTCGAATGTGAATCCCGCCTTCTCGAACATGGCCCTCGTGCCGTTGTGGAGGAACGAGGACGACGTCTTCTTGCCGGGGACGAGCTCGTTGGGGAACGAGACCACTTCGCCCCCGCCGGCCTGCGCGATCAGCTCGAGCGCGCCATCCAGCGCCTCCCGTGCCACTCCCGAACGTCGGTGGTCGCGGTCGACGAAGAAGCAGGTGATGCGCCACGGTGCCGGCTTGGTCTCGCCCGCGTCGTACTCCTTGCGGTGGTAGATATTCGGCAGTTCGATCGGACTGCCGTACTCGCACCACGCGATCGCGGCGTCGCCGTCGAAGACGAGCGCGGCGTGCGCGACACCCTCCGCCACGAGCCGCTGCTTGAACGTCGGCCCGTCGTACTCGCTCTTGACGGTGTGCTCCGTGTCGTTGTGGAAATATGAGCAGTAGCACCCGCCCCAGACCCCGTTGTGCTTCTGCGTGAGCGCCAGCCACGCCGGGAAGGTCTCGGGAGTGAGCGGCTTGATCACGTGCGGAGTGCTCACGCCCAGCTCACGCGCCCCGCGTGTCGGTCCACGCGGCGATGTCGATGCCGTGGTTGTCGGGCGATGCGAGCGACCACCAGGCGGGAGCGTGCGAATCGTCGGCGAGTCTCCCTCCGGCGGCGAGTGCGGCATCCACTCGCGCTTGGGCCTGGTCGGCCGGTACGAAGACATCGAAGTGCGTCCGGCCCCTTGCCGGAGAGTCGCCGGTGATCGGGTTGAACGCGAGCTGCGGTCCGCACCGCAACGGGTCGACGGCATCCGTGTCGCCGAACGCCTCATAGCCCAGTGCGGCCGTGAAGAACGGTCGAACGTCGGCCTGGGAATGTTGGGCGACGTAGATGCCGATCGACTGCGCGCGCGACGGATCGGCGGTCAGCAGCAGTTCGGCGGCTGCCTGGGACACGGCAGCAGCGAACTCCGCGGCGGCCGCGGGGATTCCCTCCGGGCTGCGGTTCGGAATGCGCACGACGACTCCCTCGGGACGCACGTCGACGTCGGGCAGTATGCCGAATCGCTCCGCGGCGGCGACGACCGGGGCGATGAGGTCTGCCGCGTGGGAGAGGGAGGTCGCGGTGAAGACAGCCTGCGGGCCTGTCCCTGTGACACGCCAGTCGGAGACGCCCCGCGCCCGGTGGAACTCAGCCGCGGAGACCCAGCCTGATCCGCTCGTTGACTCGCCCATACGGAACTCCTTCGAAAGCTGTCAGAACCCCAAGCCAATGACGAGCGTGGACCCCGCACAGACCTCACGGTACTCGGAGGTCGCGGCGCACGCATACCGCCGGCCATCTGTTTCCAGATCCACGCCGCGACGCACCCGGCGAGGTCTCGATCGAACGGGAATACCAGCACGATCGCCGGTCCCTCTGCGGGCGGTGCATCATTCTTGTCGACCCTGGAACACCTTGCCGGAACGGCGGCCCAGCGCTCGCGAGGCTAATCAGCGCGTGGCGGCCAAGACTCGATGTTCGCCGTGGGATCGGTGAATTCTCCTTCACGGGGGTCCTTCGCCTCTACGACACCGCGCGTCGCGCCGTCACCGCATAGAGCGGATCGCCTCGATACCCCCGAGCGGCGGACGTGCGAAGGCTGAGGTGCGCTTCATCGAATGCTCCGGCTCGACGAAGGTAATCGAGCACGATGGCGCCACGACCTTCGTCATCCGTCTCGAGCCATCCGCGGATCGCTTTGGTCGGGAAGCATCGATTCGAGAAAGTGATGACGATCTGGCCCCCCGGCCGCAACACTCGCGCGGCCTCTCGGAGCACCTCGACGGGTCGCAGGAGATAGTCGATCGAGACGCAGCACAGCACCGCATCGAAAGACCCGTCGGCAAACGGCAGAACGGGGTCGGCATTCAGGTCCTGCACGATGCGCTCAGTGGCCATCGAGTTGGCGTCGAGTTCCGACGCGTTCATCCCCAACACGACCAGTTCGTCCGGGGCGGCGCGAAGATGCGACACCCACGACGACATCAGATCGAGTACTCGCCAGTGGTCCCTGGACGAACCGTGGATCCCGAGTTCCGCGTAGAGCTCCGAGACAGCGCCGATCGCGGCGTCGTCGATGTGTGTGACGAGCCTCGGCGGCCGGTAGAAGATGGCGTCGGACGACGGATCGCCACGGTCGAAGAACCCGTCGGGGTAACCGCTGTCGATTT
>JAJAZI010000291.1 GCA_026785785.1 Microbacteriaceae bacterium | reverse complement strand
CGCCGGGCCAGCAGACCCAGCAGGTTCTGCAGCCGACGAGCAGCCGCAACTTTCCCGACGAGGTCGTCACCATAGAGATGCGCGAGCAGCTCGCGGCGAGCCCGGGCGAGGTGTTGCTGCAGTCGGTGATGCTGCCGGACGGCGAACCGGGCCTCGTTGCGGGGTCCCAGCTGACGGTGCCGAACGCCGGCGTCTACGAGCTGTACATCGTCTACGACCTCAGTGACGCCCAGCTCACCCTCGGCTTCGTGCAGCAGACTCTGCTGCTCGGCGGCCTCGCACTCATCGCGCTCATCGGCGCGGTCACCTACGTCGTCGTCCGCCTCGTCGTCGGCCCCGTGCGCCTCGCGGCCGAGACGAGCCAGAAGCTCGCCGCCGGCCAGCTGGAGGTGCGGATCCCGGAGAAGGGGGAAGACGTTATCGCGACCCTCGCCCGATCCTTCAACGGCATGGCGGACAGCCTGCAACAGCAGATCACCCGGCTCGCCGAGCTGTCTCGGGTGCAGCAGCGATTCGTCTCGGATGTCTCGCACGAGCTGCGCACGCCGCTCACGACCATCCGGCTCGCGGGAGACATCCTCTACGACCAGCGGGAGTCGTTCCCGCCGGCCACCGAGCGCACCGCCGAGCTCCTGAACACGCAGGTGCAGCGCTTCGAGGCTCTGCTCGCCGACCTGCTCGAGATCAGCCGGTACGACGCCGGTGCGGTCGATCTCGATCTCGAACCGACCAACCTCGTGCGCCTCGTCGACGACGCGGTCGACTCGATGGGGGCGCTCGCCGACGAGCGTGGAAGCGACCTGCGCCTCGTCGCCCCCGGCGGCTATTTCGAGGCCGAGGTCGAGGCGCGCCGCATCCGCCGCATCCTCCGCAACCTCCTCGGAAACGCCGTCGAACACGGCGAGGGGCGCCCGATCGTGGTGACCATCGACAGCAACGCCACTGCGATCGGGATCGCGGTGCGCGACTACGGGATCGGGATGGCCGCCTCTGATGTCGAGAAGGTCTTCGACCGATTCTGGCGTGCCGACCCGTCCCGGCAGCGAACGATCGGCGGCACCGGATTGGGTCTGGCGATCTCGCTCGAAGACGCGACCCTCCACGAGGGCTGGCTCGAGGTCTGGTCGGAACCGGGCCACGGCACCTGCTTCCGGCTCACCCTGCCGCGCGAGCGCGGCGTGCCGATCTCCAGTTCACCGGTCGGTCTGCCGCCGGAGGAGCCGGTCGACGGGGTCGAGGAAGCCCATGCGTAGGCGCGCGAACGGCATCCTGGCGCTGCTCCTGGCGACTCTCGTGCTCACGGGCTGCGTCGGCATTCCGACCTCCGGAGACGTGACGGTCGGGCAGAAACTCGAGGAGCAGGACTCCGGTGACTTCGAGTTCTTCCCCCTCGCGCCGACGGAGGGGGCCGACCGGGAGGCGATCCTGGCCGGGTTTGTCGCGGCGTTCACCGGGTCGGCGGAGAACTTCCGGGTGGCCCGCGAGTTCCTCAGCCAATCTTTCGCCGACGACTGGAAACCGCGCAGCGGGGTGACCGTGCGCACGGCGCTGCAGCGCTTCTCGTCGGTCGACCAGACAACGATGGAGTACTCGGTGACCGCGGCCGCAACCGTCGACTCCGCGGGCGCGTACCGGCAGAACGGCGAGCCGGTCCCGTTGACCCTGCGCTTCGAATTCGTGCAGGAGGACGGCGAGTGGCGGATCGACTCGGCCCCCGACGGAATCGTGCTCGCGGATGCGACCTTCCGGTCGATCTTCGACACGCACGTGCTCTACTTCCTCGGCCCCACCGACACCGCCCTCGTGCCCGACCTGCGCTGGTTCCCGAGCGGCAGCGCCGCGCTCCGTGTGGTCTCCGCGCTGCTCGCCGGCCCTCCGGACTGGCTCAGGGGGGCTGCGAGCACGGCGTTCCCCGAGGGGACGAAGCTCGTGGCGCCGAGCGTCGAGGTACAGTCGGGCGTGGCGATCGTCGACCTCTCCACCGCTGCGCTTGAGGCCGACCTCGAGGAGCGGCAGCTCATGCAGCTGCAATTGACGAGGAGCCTCGCCGCCATTCCCAACGTGCGCCGGGTCAGCCTGTCCGTCGGCGGCACTCCCTTGGATATCGCGGAGCTCGGAGCCTCGGCCCCGCGCTCCAATCCCCAGGTCGACTCCCGCACCGTGGCCCTCGCAGGCGGCACATTCGGGTACGTGTCCGGCGGCGAAATCGCCCCGATCGCGCCGCTGAGCGAGCAGATCGCCGCGACCGGCCCGCGCGGCGCCACGGTGTCGATCGGCTCCTTCACCGCGGCCGTGCTCGGCGGCGAGGGCGTCTCCTTGGTCCGGTCCGGCGACCCGGGCACGACGCTGCTCGACGGTCGCCAGAATCTGACCGTTCCCTCGCTCGACGAGGGCCACGTCTGGTCGGCGTCACGGTCGGTGCCGGGCAGCATCCGCGTGTTCGACTTCGCCGGGGCGAACCGGGATCTGCCGACCGGGCTCCCCGCCGATGCCGAGATCGTCTCGATCGACGTGTCGCGCGACGGCGCCCGCATCGCCATCTTCGCGTCGACGCCCGCCGGTCCGCGCCTGCAGGTGAGGGCGATCAACCGCGACCCCAATGCGAACGAGTTTCCCGCGAGCCTGAGCGGGCCGGCCCTCGACGTCGTGGCCGCGTCGGGTGCCGCGGTCGACGCGAGCTGGATCGACGAGCTCTCAGTCGCGACGCTCGTGCGGGACCAGGCCGAGGGCTCCGTTGTGCTCTACCAGGTGGGCGGGGAACGCACGTCTCTGAGCGGCATCCCGCCTGCCACCGCCCTCGTCGGCGGCAACGGGGGCTCGGGCCTGCGCGCGCTCGGCGAGAGCGGCACGATCCTCGAACGCAGCGGCAACTCGTGGACCGACACGCGCCGCGCGGTGGGGTTCCTCGCGACCCAGCGCTGATCCTCCCCACCGGTCTCCGCCGGCGAGTTTCACCTGCCGAGGTGGGGCGACCGCGCCCGGGTTCCCGCGGGCGGATGCTGGGGGTGTGCTCTCACTCCGCGCGTGGCCTGCAGTACTGCGCACGAGCCTGCTCGACGCGTGGTCGGTTGTGGTGCCGGTGGAGTGCGCCGGCTGCGGGCTCGCGGACCGGGCGCTGTGCGTGCAGTGCCGGGCGCAGCTCGCGCCGAGGATCATCACCACCGAGGTCGGCGGGCTGGAGACGACCAGCGCACTGCGCTACGAGGGGGCGGCGCGCTTCGTGATCGTGGCGATGAAGGAGCAGGGCCGCACCGACGTCGCCGGTCCGCTCGCAGCCGCCCTGTCGGCGGCGCTCACGGCCGCGCTGGCCGGATCGGACGGCTCCATCGAGTTGGCGACGGTGCCGGGAAGCAGGGCCGCGTACCGCCGCCGCGGCTACGACCCCGTGGCGCTGCTGCTGCGCCGCGCGGGGGCGCCGCGGGCTGCCCGCGTGCTCGCGAGCGTGCGCGCCACCGAGCGCCAGAAGACGCTTGGCAGGGCGGCGCGCGGCGGGGGCCCGGGCCGGGCGCGGCGCCCGCCCCCCCCCATGGGCGGCCGCCCCGTACGGCGCGGCGGCCCCCGCGCCCCCCCCCGGGGGCCCCGCCGCCGGGGGG
>JAJAZI010000290.1 GCA_026785785.1 Microbacteriaceae bacterium | reverse complement strand
CACGCTCGCGCGGCTGCTCGTCGCGCAGTGGGCCGTGAATCGTCCGGGGGAGGAGGTTTCCCTCGTGCGGCTCGACGACATCTATCCCGGCTGGGACGGGCTCGAGGCCGCTGCCCGGCAAGTCACCGACGGCCTTCTGGTGCCGTTGGCAGCGGGCGAGCCGGGCCGCTGGCGGCGATGGGACTGGGCGACCAACGCCCCCGCCACGTGGCACAGCGTCGATCCGGCGACAGCGCTGATTGTCGAGGGCTCCGGCGCCCTCGGCGGCGCCAGCCGCGCGCTCGCCACGCTCGGTGTCTGGGTCGAGCTGGATGCCGCCGAGCGCCGCAGGCGGGCGATCGCAAGGGACGGCGAGCTGTACGAGTCCAATTGGGACCGCTGGGCCGCGCAGGAGGCGCAGTTCGCCGCGAGAGAGCACCCCGACCGCCTGGCCGACGTGGTGATCGACGGACGTAGCATTGCCCAGTGACCCTTTCCCCCTTCATCACCGCCGGTCAGCTCGCCCTCGCCCTCGAGGCACCCGACACCCGGCCGGCGGTCTTCGACGCGAGCTACCTGCTCGCGAAGCCCGCGTTCGACGGCGACTACAGCTCCGGACCCGCCGAGTCGGACTGGCTCGAGGCGCATATTCCCGGGTCGACCTACGTCGACATCGCCCGGCAGTTCTCCGACCCGCGAGGCGCGACCCACTTCACGCATCCGGAGCCCCAGGCGATCGCCGATGAGCTCGCCCGCCTCGGCGTCGCACGGCGTAGCCCCGTGGTCGTCTACGACCAGACGCAGACGATGTTCGCCGCGCGGCTGTGGTACCTGCTCCGCTGGGTCGGGGTGGATGCCCGCGTTCTCGACGGCGGCCTCGACGCGTGGCGGGCGGCGGGCCTGCCCGTGCAGTCCGGACCCGTGGCGGCTCCCGAGCCGGTCGCCAGCTGGCCGGTCGCCGGGGAGCTGGCCGCATGGGTCACCAAGGAGGAGCTGGCCGAGCGCAGCGAGACCGACTCCCGCCCGCTCGTCTGCGGGTTGCCGTCGGCGAGCTTCACCGGCGCCGACGCCTCGCGGTACTCCCGCCGTGGGCGCATCCCCGGCAGCGTCAACGTGTCCTCCCGCGACCTGTTCGCCGCCGATGGCACCGTGCGGGGCGAGAACGAGCTGCGCGAGTCATATGTCGCCGAGGGGGTCACGGGTGAGGAGGAGGTGCTGCTGTACTGCGGCGGCGGCATCTCCGCAACCGCGAACGCTCTGACCCTCGCCGAACTCGGCGTCACCGCCGTTCGGGTCTACGACGGATCGCTCGAGGAGTGGTCGGCCGACCCGGCACTGCCGCTCGACCTCGGCTGAACCGGGCAGCAGGCGGGCTCAGGCCCAGCCGAGCTCGTGCAGCTGGTCGTCGTCGATCCCGTAGTAGTGGGCGATCTCGTGCACGAGCGTCACGTGGATCTGGTCCTTGAGCTCGTCGAGATCGGCGCAGGCCGCGAGCAGCGGCTCGCGGTAGATGATGATCCGGTCGGGCAGCTCGCCGAAGCCGTAGCGGTCGCGCTCGGTGAGGGCGACGCCGTCGTAGAGGCCGAGGATGTCGAGGGAGCCGTCTTCCGGCCGGTCGTCGGTGACGAAGACGACATTCTCGAGCCCGTCGACCATGTCGTCGGGAAGCTCGTCGAGCTCGGCGATCACGAGCACCTCGAACGCCGCCGCGTCGATCGTTGCCGGGTCGATGGAACCGCGCTCGTGCTCGTCCCACTCGTCCTGCCCGTGGCCGTGCTCGTGCTCGTGGTCGTCGGCCATCAGTCCTCCAGTGCGCTCACGAGGCAGTCCTGCACGAAACCGAGCCAGTCGTAGACGTCGGTGAGCATGAGCGACTCCTCGTCGTCGTCGTCCGGCCGGAGGCCGCCATCCTCGGTGATGCCCAGCCGGGTCGCAAGCACCAGCCGTACGTCGGTGAGCGACCGCAGCCAGGCACCGATGGAGGCCGCGTCGAGCCGAATCGTGGACGGCCCGTCGGCATCCGCCGCGCCCGCGCAATCGGCGATCAGGATGCGGGCGTTGCGCAGCTTCTTCTCGGTGAGCTCGTCAGCGGTGAACCGGCGGAACTCCGCCGAGGCCGCCGGATCGTCGGGGTATGCGTCTGGCAGCAGGCGCAGGATCGCGAGGTCGGCGGCCGCACCGCCGCGCTGCTCGGCGAGGAGCCCGGCGACCTGGCTCGCGAGCTGGGCCAGCAGTGCGGCCTCGACGGGTTCGAACAGGGCGCTCACCGCGCCGTCGCCGGCCGGCTCGAACGCCCTCACGCGTCGGCCTTCGTCAGGGTCGCCCACAGCCCGAAGTCGTGCATGGCCTCGACGTGCCGTTCCATCTCCTCGCGACTGCCGGTCGCCACAACGGCGCGGCCGTCGTTGTGCACGCGCAGCATCCGGATCTCGGCCTCCTCCCGGTCGAAGCCGAAGTAGCTGCGGAAGACCCACGCCACGTACGACATGAGGTTCACCGGGTCGTTCCAGACGATCGTGACCCACGGCGAGTCGAGCGCGGCTTGGGCGCTCGTATCGACGGATTCGGAGGTGAGGGTCATGCGCCAACCCTTTCACAACTGCGAAATGGCCCCACCGAAGCGAGGCCATTTCGATTGGGGTGAACGACGGGGCTCGAACCCGCGACTTCCGGCTCCACAAGCCAGCGCTCTACCAACTGAGCTACGCCCACCATGTGTCGTGATCGCTTTCGCTTTCATGACAACTAGACCATCGTATTACACGCGAGGCGACGGTGCGCACGCGGCTCGCAGATTACCCGACTGGAGGTCACTCGAGTCGCGGCTCGAAGCTGTCGGTGACGGTCGAGGAGATCAGCTGCACCTGCTCGGTCGTCGGGCCGGGCTCCGGCACGAAGGCCGCGAGGCGGTAGTACTGGAGTTCGCGGATCGACTCGAGGATGTCGGCGAGCGCGCGATGGCCGCCGTTCTTGGCCGGCGCGTTGAAGTAGATGCGCGGGAACCAGCGGCGGGCCAGCTCCTTGATCGACGAGACGTCGATGCTGCGGTAGTGGAGGTGGGCGTCGACGCGCGGCATGAACTTCGCGAGGAATGCGCGGTCGGTACCGATTGAGTTACCGGCGATGGGCGCCTGCTGTGCGGTCGGCACGTACTTGAGGATGTACTCGAGGATCGCGAACTCCGCGTCGGCGAGGCTGACCCCGTTCGGCACCTCGTCGATGAGCCCGGATGCTGTGTGCATACCGCGCACGAACTCGCCCATGTTCTCCCAAGCGGAGCGGTCGGGCTTGATGACGACGGCGAGGCCGGGGGCGATAGGGGTGAGATCGAAGTCGGTGACGACAACCGCGACCTCCACGAGTGCGTCGGCCGCGAGGTCGAGCCCGGTCATTTCGCAGTCGATCCAGACGAGACGATCGGTAACAGAAGCCATATAACAACTCTACCGGCGACCACCGGCATCCAAGGCGGCCGGCTACCCCGCTGCCGCTGCCTAGGCTGGTGCCATGACGATCACCCTCGCCGTTCTCCTGCTCATCAATGCGGCATTCAACGTGCTCGTCTGGCCGACGTTCTACCGTCGAGTCGCGCGCGATGAGCGGGCGCGGGATGCCGCGGGGCGGGCTACCCGCTTCCTCAAGGTGCACGCGGTGCTGATCGCGCTGGCGCTCGCCATTGCCGCCGTATCGGCCGTTGCGGCAATCGCTTCTCTCTTCGGCGCGTGGTAGTAATGCACCATGACTGAGAACATTCCCACGCTCGCGCACGGCGACGAGTATGTCGTGATCTACACCGGCGGACCGAACGATGGCCAGACCGACCGTCGAATCAGCACCGACGGATCCTGGGACAAGGACGTCACCGTTCTCGCCGCCGTCGACGGCAAGGAGACGCTGGAGAACTACGACGCCGTGTCCTGGAAAGAGGTCGGTGGCACCGTACACGTCACCTACGCCTGGGACAAGGCCGAGAGCGAGCCGTCCGACGACCCCGAGGACCGCGGCGGCCGCCAGTAGGCACCGGTGAGGGCCCGAAAGGGCCCTTGCGGTATCGTTGAAGTGCCCAACACGCCTCCGTAGCTCAGGGGATAGAGCAGGAGCCTTCTAATCTCTTGGTCGCAGGTTCGAATCCTGCCGGGGGCACATGTGACTTGTCACGCGAGTTCGGAAAATTGACACCTAGTTCGGAAAATTAAGCGGTTTTGATCCGGGTTCGCCGGTGATTTTCTGAGCACGAGGTCCCTTCCGTGAAGTCGGGCACCAGGCCGGGCAGGTCCTCGGCCCACCCGGTGACCTTCGCGGGAGGCTTGTCCGGTTGACCGGACAGGTCGTGGGTCAGAGCGAGGATCCGTCTGGCCACTCCTGCGGGGCCCAATCCGTTCGTTCTGGACAGCCACGGTTCGACGGAGATTGACACTGACAGACGGCGTGTGAAATCAAGGCAGCGAGACGTCTTGCATCTCTAGGGTTAGGAGACAGCGTCACGTGATGGATACCTATGCAATGCGGACCTATCGACGGCGTCATCACCCCGCGTAGAAGCATGTTGCTGGCTCACGCGGACGGCGGATGCCGTCGTGTGTTGCCAGCGTCACTTTCAATGCGCTGGGCGTGTCTGCGTCGGCACGGAGCTGATCGTCATATTCGGTCAGTTAGCTGCGGTCAGGCTCATGGCTGTCACTTGAAGGCCGGACAGTGAGAAGCTGCCGTCGACCTTG
>JAJAZI010000289.1 GCA_026785785.1 Microbacteriaceae bacterium | reverse complement strand
GAGCTGCTGCGGTTCCACCTCGTCGGCGTTGCCGTGCTGCTCGCCCTGTTCACCGTCGCGTTCGCGCTGACCCCGCTCCAGCTCGGAGTCGCCGTCACGCTCGTGCTCGTGGCGGTCGCGTCCGCGGAGACGATCGTGCGGGTGCGGCGCGGCACCGACGACGCCGCGGCCGGCTGAGCGTCAGGCGCCAAGCGCCGCGGCCACCCGCCGGCGATGCAGCACGCGGTCGCTCACGAGGATGAGCACGACGGCGGCCGCGATGACCGCCGCCTCGATGAAAGGCAGGATGCCGAGACCGAAGCCGTCGTAGATCAGGCCGCCGATGAGGGCGCCGCCGCCGATACCCACGTTGAACGACACCGTGAACCAGGCCGATGCGAGGTCGCGGACCCGCGCGGACGCCGTCTGCAGCATCCGGGTCTGGAGCAGGGCCGGACCTCCCCCGAAGGCGATCCCCCAGACGACGATCGCGGCGATGACGAGCCAGGTGGTCTCGGGGAACAGCCCGATCACGAGCACCGCCAGCGAGGCGACGGCGAAGCTCACAGCGAGGCTCGCACGCGGGAACCGCCATGCGACGAGGCCGACGAGCACGAGCCCGATGGCGCCGGCGCCACCGTAGACGAACAGGAGCGCGCTCACGCTGTCGGGGCTGAACCCGGCGACGGCCGTGTAGTACGGAACGATGAAGGTGTAGAAGAGGTAGTGCCCGGTCATGAGCGTGGCGGTGATCGCGCAGATCACGACGACTCCGAACACCGAGGGATCCTTGCGCCCCGGCAGCCGGATCTCGCCCGTGTGCAGGTCTTCGACGTGCCGGACCGGCGGCAGGAAGACCACCACAAGCATCGTGAGTGCCGCGACGGTGCCGGCCATCACCGTGAAGGCGAGCTGCCAGCCGAGCGCCTGCCCCAGCGCGGTTCCGAGCGGAACGCCCAGCACGAACGCTGCGGTGGCGCCGGAGCTCGTGATCGCAACGGCCCGCCCGAGCTGCTTCTTGGGCACGAGGTAGCCCGCGTAGGCGCCGACGACGGCCCAGAACAGGCCGTGCGCGAGGCCGCCGACGACGCGCGCGATGACCACCACGGTGTAGTTCGGGGCGATCGCGACGACGAGGTTCGTGATGGCGAACAGGCACAGCACGATCACGATGAGCGTCTTGCGTGGAACGCGACGGGTCATCGCGGTGAGCAGCGGCGCGCTCAGCACGACGGTGCCGGCGTAGAAGGTCACGAGCAGACCGACGCGGGACTCGGAGACGCCGAGCCCCTTGGCGAGGTCGGGCAGGAGACCGGTGGGCAGGAACTCGCTCGTCACGCAGACGAAGATGGCGCCGGCGAGGATGAACAGACCGATCCAGGGGAATGGCTTGTCGGCATCCGTCAGCCCGGTGGGGCCAGTGTCGGGCGCGGTCATAGGAAGAGGAGCTTTCCTGTGGGTGTGGAGCGTGACGCCGTCCGCGGGATGGAGCGGTCTGGCGCCATCGTGACAAGAGTACCGCAGGGGCCAATACGCTGGGGAAGTGACTGCCTCCCCGACCCACTGGATCCTCACCCTCGTCTGCGAAGACCGTCCGGGGATCGTGCACGCGATCAGCGGCGCGATCGTTGCGTCCGGGGGCAACATCACCGAGTCGCAGCAGTTCTCGAGCGACGGCACCGGCACCTTCTTTATGCGACTGCAGGTCGTGTCCGACGCGCCGCGCGAGACATTCGAGTCGACCCTGCTGCCGGTCACGCAGCGGTACACGATGGTCTGGCAGCTCGACGTGGTCGGACGCCCGCTGCGCACGCTCGTGCTCGTCTCGACGGCGGCGCACTGCCTCAATGATCTGCTGTTCCGGCAGCGGGCGGGCCAGCTGCCGATCGAGCTTCCGCTCGTGCTCAGCAACCATGGCGGACTCGCCTCGCTGGCCGAGTTCTACTCCGTGCCGTTCGAGCGGCATCCGGTCACGAACGCCGCAGAGAAAGCCGCCTTCGAGGCGCGGATCCTGCGGGCCGTCGAGGAGCATGACATCGAGCTCGTGGTGCTCGCCCGGTACATGCAGATCCTGTCGCCGGAGCTGTGCGCCCGCCTGGGCGGCAAGATCATCAACATCCACCACTCCTTCCTGCCCGGGTTCACTGGCGCGAACCCCTACAAGCAGGCGCACCAGCGGGGCGTGAAGCTCATCGGGGCGACGGCGCACTTCGTCACGAGCGACCTCGACGAGGGACCGATCATCGAGCAGAACGTCGTGAGGGTCGACCACTCGCGCTCGACGCTCGAACTCGTGGCGATCGGTCAGGACGAGGAGTCGAGAACCCTCACCCAGTCCGTGAAATGGTTCGCAGAAAACCGAGTGCTGCTCGATGGGGACCGCACGATCATTTTCAAATGACTATCGCGTTCACAGGGTCGCCCCTGTCGACTCCCCGATCCGCGAGTTGCCCACATAGGTCGCCTCGGCACCCTCCGAAGCAGCATTTCCGGGCAACTCAGGGAGCACCGGCCCACGAACTGCCCACAAAGGTCGCCTCGGCACCCTCCGAAGCAGCATTTCCAGGCAACTCAGGGAGCACCGGCCCACGAACTGCCCACAAAGGTCGCCTCGGCACCCTCCGACGCAGCATTTCCAGGCAACTCAGGGAGCACCGGCCCACGAACTGCCCACAAAGG
>JAJAZI010000288.1 GCA_026785785.1 Microbacteriaceae bacterium | reverse complement strand
GAGGGGCAGGTGCGCGACGCGACCGGACGGATGCTGCCGGCCTCCGAGGCGCTGGCGGCCGCCGGCATCCGTCCACTCGAGCTGCGCGAGAAAGAGGGACTCGCCCTCATCAACGGCACCGACGGCATGCTCGGGATGCTCGTGCTCGCGATCACCGACCTCCGCGCGCTCGTGACCGCGGCCGACCTCGCCGCCGCGATGAGCGTCGAGGGGCTGCTCGGCAGCACCACGGTGTTCGCCGCCGACCTCCAAGCGCTGCGGCCGCATCCAGGGCAGGCGGAGTCTGCCGCGAACATCCGCGCGCTGCTCGCGGGCTCGCCGATCGTCGCGTCGCACCAGACCGATGAGTGCACCCGCGTGCAGGACGCCTACTCGCTGCGCTGCGCCCCGCAGGTGCATGGGGCCGTGCGCGACACGATCGCCCACGCCGCCGCAGTCGCCAGCCGGGAACTCGCGAGCGCGATCGACAACCCCGTCGTGATGCTCGACGGCCGGATCGAGTCGAACGGAAACTTTCACGGGGCACCGATCGGCTACGTGCTCGACTTCCTCGCGATCGCCGTCGCCGATCTCGCGAGCATGAGCGAGCGGCGCACCGACCGGTTCCTTGACCAGGCCCGCAGCGGTGGGCTGAACCCGTTCCTCGCGGGCGACCCCGGCGTCGACTCCGGCCACATGATCGCCCAGTACACGCAGGCGGGCATCGTGAGCGAGCTCAAGCGGCTCGCGGTTCCGGCGTCGGTCGACTCGATCCCGACGAGTGCCATGCAGGAGGACCACGTTTCGATGGGCTGGAGCGCCGCCCGCAAGCTGCGCCGCGCGATCGACGGCCTCACCCGCGTCGTCGCGATCGAGCTGCTCACCGCCGCCCGCGGGATCGACATGCGCAGGATGCCGCCGGCGGCGAGCACCGCGGCGGTCATCACCCGACTGCGCGAGAACGTTCCGGGGCCCGGCCCCGACCGGTACCTCGCGCCGGACATCCAGGCCGTGGTCGACCTCGTCTCGAGTGGCGAACTCGTGGCCGCGGCGCGCGGGGTTGCGCCGGGGCTGGTTTAGCGCCGCGCCGCGCCCCGCACCCGTCCCGCTGCACCCATCCCCATCCGCATCCTAACCCAGCCCAGCCTCATCCCCAGCCCAGCCCAGCCTCATCCTCAGCACAGTCTCATTCGCCCACCACACGCATACACCCCGCATCCAGCCCTACCCCGAGAAGGAGACAGCAATATGTCCGCTCCCCGCCCCGTACGCGCCGCCCGCGGCACCTCGTTGCAGACGCTCGGCTGGCCGCAGGAGGCCGCGCTGCGGATGCTGCAGAACAACCTCGACCCGGAGGTGGCGGAGCATCCGGACGAGCTCGTCGTCTACGGCGGCACCGGCAAGGCCGCGCGCGACTGGGCCAGCTACGACGCGATCGTGCGCACCCTCACCACCCTGCGCGGCGACGAGACGATGCTCGTGCAGTCCGGACGTCCCGTCGGCGTGATGCAGACGCACGAGTGGGCGCCGCGGGTGCTCCTCGCGAACTCCAACCTCGTCGGCGACTGGGCCAACTGGGACGAGTTCCGCCGGCTCGAGAAGCTCGGACTCACGATGTACGGCCAGATGACCGCCGGCTCGTGGATCTACATCGGCACCCAGGGCATCCTGCAGGGCACCTTCGAGACCTTCGCCGCGGTCGCCGAGAAGCGATTCGGTGGCACCCTCGCCGGAACCATCACCCTCACCGGCGGACTCGGCGGCATGGGCGGGGCACAGCCGCTCGCCGTCACGATGAACGACGGCGTCGCGATCGTCGTCGACGTCGACCCCAGCCGCATCGCCCGGCGCATCGAGCACGGCTACCTCGACGTGGAGGCCCGCTCGGTCGAGCACGCGCTCGAGCTCGCGCTGGACGCCCGCGACGCCCGTCGCCCGCTCTCGATCGGCGTACTCGGCAACGCCGCCGCAGTGTTCCCCGACTTGCTCGCCCGCGGCGCCGAGATCGACATCGTCACAGACCAGACGAGCGCGCACGATCCGCTCGCCTACCTGCCGCTCGAAACCACCTTCGAGCAGTGGCATCCGGCGCGGGAGGCCGACCCGATCGGGTTCGCGGATGCCGCCCGGCACTCGATGGCCCGGCAGGTCGAGGCGATGGTCGGTTTTCAGAGGGCGGGCGCCGAGGTCTTCGACTACGGCAACAACCTGCGCACCGAGGCGCGCACGGCCGGGTACGCGGACGCCTTCGCCTACCCCGGGTTCGTGCCCGCTTACATCCGTCCGCTCTTCGCGGAGGGCAAGGGGCCGTTCCGCTGGGCGGCGCTGAGCGGCGACCCGGCCGACATCGCCGCGACCGACCGGGCGGTTCTCGAGATGTTCCCGGAGAACCGGTCGCTGCAGAAGTGGATCCCGCTGGCGCAGAAGCGCGTGCACTTCCAGGGGCTGCCCGCCCGCATCTGCTGGCTCGGCTACGGCGAACGCGATCGTGCGGGGCTGCGCTTCAACGACATGGTCGCCTCCAGCGAACTCGCGGCGCCGCTCGTGATCGGCCGCGACCACCTCGACTCCGGCTCGGTCGCCTCGCCCTACCGCGAGACGGAGGCGATGAAGGACGGCTCCGACGCCATCGCCGACTGGCCGTTGCTCAACGCGCTGGTCAACACGGCATCCGGCGCCACCTGGGTCTCGATCCACCACGGCGGGGGAGTGGGCATCGGGCGCTCCATCCATGCCGGGCAGGTCACGGTCGCCGATGGCACCGCGCTCGCCGCCGAGAAGATCGCGCGGGTGCTGACCAACGACCCCGGGATGGGCGTGATCCGCCACGTCGACGCGGGCTACGGCGAGGCGATCGAGGTCGCCGAGCGACTCGCGGTGCGCGTGCCGATGCGGGAGGGGTGATTGCCGTGCTGGCCTTCAGCGCGGATGCTGGTGCAGAGGCGGTCTCGTATCGCCGGGGCCGCTCGGTTCGGGCGGGTCTC
>JAJAZI010000287.1 GCA_026785785.1 Microbacteriaceae bacterium | reverse complement strand
CGGCCTCCCCCTCGACTACTCGGCCATGGCCGTCGCCTCGAACCTGTTCCGCGCCGCGAACGCCGTGCGCAACCACCTCGAGCGCTCGGTGCTCGCCCAGCACAATCTCTCCTGGACCGGATTCGTCGTGCTCTGGGTCACCTGGATCTGGGAGCCCATCGAGACCAGGCAGATCGCCCTCGAGGGCGGATTCTCCAAGGCGACGCTGACGGGCGTTCTCACGACCCTTCAGGATCGCGGCTGGGTCACCCGGGAGCGCAGCCAGACCGACGGGCGGCTGGTACTCGTGCGCCTGACGGACGAGGGCCGCACGCTCATGACGGAGCTGTTCCCCGAGTTCAACCTCGAGGAGCAGCACATTTCCGGCCCGATCGACACCGACCGCCGTGACGAGCTCGCCGAGATGCTGCGGCTCATCACGGTCAACGTCGAGAAGAACGACTCCACGATCCCGCCTGCCTGACGAGTTCGGCGAACAGCGCGGCCTGGTCGGGATCGCTCGCGGCGGTGTCCTCCGGATGCCACTGCACGCCGATCGCCCAGCCCGGCGCGTCGATCAGCACGGCCTCGGGCACCCCGTCGGTCGCCCGCGCAACGACGGTGACGCCCTCGCCGAGCCGGTCGAGGGCTTGGTGGTGGTAGCAGGACGCCCGCACCGAGGGCCCCGCGACGCCGAAGCGGGTGTGTGCGCGGTCGAAGAGCACGTCGTGTTCGTGGTGCCGGTGGTGCACGGGCAGATTCTGCACGAGAGATCCCCCGCGCACGACGTTGACAATGTGCAGTCCGCGGCAGATCGCGAGGAGCGGGATGCCGGTGGCCAGAGCGACCCGGGCGAGGTCGAGGTCGACGGCATCCTGCACCGCGTCAACGTCGTAGACACTCTCGTGCCGGCTCGGCTCACCGTAGGTCGCCGGGTCGAGGTCGCCGCCACCGGGCAGCAGCACGCCGTCGTAGCCGACGAGCCGCTCGGTCCAGTCGGCTCCCTCGACGGGCAGCAGCGTCACGGGGTCACCGCCGGCCGCCCAGACCGACTCGAGCAGGGCCCGCGCGTTCACGACGCCGGCGAAGCGGAGCGCCGAGGTCGAGGCCGCGAACCGGCCGACGATCGCGATCCGGGGGCGAAAACTGCTCATGGCGTCCTCTCACATCACTCACGGAAAACAACTTGTAGATGGGCGAGCTATTGCGTAGTGTATTTCATTAGCATCCGAATGACTTAACGAGGAGCCTGCGGATCAGGGAGCAGCATGACGAGCATTGACCGAGCTGACGTGACCGTGGCCGGAGTGTCTGTCGACACGAGACACTTCATCGGCGGCCGACGGGTGGCATCCGAGACCACCTTCGCCAACACCTCCCCCATCGACGGGTCCGAGCTCGGCAACATCGCCCGCGGCGGGGCGCACGAGATCGACCTCGCCGTCGCCGCCGCTCGAGATGCCTTCCCCGCCTGGGCCGCGATGCCGACAGCCGAGCGGGCGGCGATCCTGAACCGCATCGCCGACCTGGTCGAGGCGCGACTGCCCGAGCTCGCGAACGTCGAGACGATGGACAACGGCGGCCTCCTGCGCAGCAACCTGCGTGGCGTCATGCCGCGCGTCGCGCACAACTTCCGGTTCTTCGCCGACTGGGCCGTCAATCACCTGAGGCACGACGACTTCGAGACCCGCGGCCACACCAACCAGGTGTCCTGGGACCCCTCGGGCGTCGCTGGCCTCATCACGCCGTGGAACGCCCCGCTCATGCTCGCCACGTGGAAGATCGCGCCCGCGCTCGCGGCCGGCGACACGGTCGTGCTGAAGCCCGCCGAGTGGACGCCGCTGACGGCATCCCTGCTCGCCGACATCTGCACCGAGGCCGGACTGCCCGACGGAGTCTTCAACCTCGTGCAGGGCTTCGGCCGGGAGGCGGGAGCCGCGCTTGTCGCGCATCCGGGACTCAGCCGCATCTCGTTCACCGGGTCTGTGCCCACCGCGAAGTCGATCGCCAGAGCAGCAGCCGACAACCTCACCCCGTGCAGCTTCGAACTCGGCGGCAAGAGCCCGTGCATCGTGCTCGCGGATGCCGACATCGAACTCGCCGCCGCGCTCGCGGTCGAGCAGTACGACAACGCCGGGCAGGTCTGCCTCTCCGGCACCAGGCTGCTCGTGCACGAGAGCATCGCGGACGACTTCGCCGTGGCGTTCCAGGCCAAGGCCGCATCACTGCGCCAGGGCGACCCGCGCGACCCCGACACCGACATCGGCCCGCAAGTGCACGCCGTGCACTTCGACCGCATCAAGGGATTCGTCGACCGTGCCGAGGCCGACGGCGCGAGCATCCTCATGGGCGGCACACCCAACGCCGACCTCGGCGGCCTGTACTTCACGCCCACCCTCGTCGGCGACGCCGCGCGCGGCAGCGAGATCCTCACCCAGGAGGTCTTCGGGCCCGTGCTCACGATGCAGAGATTCGCGACCGACGAGGAGGCCCTCGAGCTCGCGAACGGCACCGAGTTCGGGCTCGCCGCCGTCGTCGTGTCCGGCGACCGGGCGCACGCCGCCGCGATCACCGAGAGGCTCGTTGCCGGCACGATCTGGGTCAACTGCTTCTTCGTGCGCGACCTGCGCGCCCCCTTCGGCGGATCGAAGAAGTCAGGCGTCGGCCGCGAGGGCGGCACGTGGTCCTTTGATTTTTACGCGGACGTGAAGAACACGGTCGTTGCACCTCACGGATGGAAGGAATAACACATGGGTGAAATCGTAGGCGTCGGCCTTATTGCACACGTCCCGACGATCATGCTGCCGGAGGAGGTCCGCCTGGCCATCAACGAGGGGCGCGAGATCAGTCTCGTTCCCGGTCTTGAGAAGCTGCGCAAGGACGTCTTCGAGACGGCCGACTACGACACCGTCGTGGTCGTCGACAGCCACTGGGCGACCACGGTCGAGTTCGTCATCAACTCGCACGAGCACCGCAGCGGCAAGTTCACCTCGGAGGAGCTCCCGCGCGGCATGCACGGGGTTTCGTTCGACTACCGCGGTGACCCGGACCTGGCTCGACTGGCCGAGAGCTTCGCGGAGAAGAACGGCACCTGGATCACGCAGATCGACGACCCGGACCTCCCCGTCATGTACGCCACGATCAACCTGTGGAAGTTCCTCGGCGAGGGACTCGACAAGCGCTGGCTGAGCATCAGCATCTGCCAGACCGCGACCGACGAGGACATGCTCCGCGCCGGACGCGCGCTCGGCGAGGCGATCGCCGCGAGCGACCGCAAGGTCATCATCCTCGCCTCCGGCGCCCTGTCCCACACCTTCTACAAGCTGCGCGACCTGCGCAAGCACGAGGCGAGCGACCCGTCGCACATCTTCAGCCCCGGTGCCCGCGCCGCCGACGAGGAGCGCCTCGAGTGGTTCGCGGCCGGAGACCACGCCCGCGTGCTCGAGACGATGCCCGAGTTCCACAGATTCCACCCCGAGGCGATGTTCGGGCACTGGCTCGTCACCGCGGGCGCGATCGGCGAGGACCGTTGCAGTGCCCCCGGCGTGCTGTACAGCGAGTACGAGAACTCCATCGGCACCGGCCAGGTGCACGTGTGGTTCCCGCGCCCGGCCGAGGGATTCCCCGCCCCGAAGAACCTGACGCTGTCGCGTGAGTGAGCCCGTGCGCGAATTCCGGCGCATCCTGCTCGATGGCTACCCGGTCGCTGTCGAGCGGCACGGCGACACCCTCGTGGCTGGCGACGGCCGCGAGGTCGGCGTCGACGACGCCGCACACCTGCCGCCGAGCGTGCCGAGCAAGATCATCGCGGTTCACCTCAATTACGCGAGCCGCACCGAGGAGTTCATGACGAAGCTCCCCTCCGCGCCGACGTACTTCCACAAGCCCGTTACGGCGCTCAACTCGCACAAGGGCGCCGTCGTGCGCCCGCAGGGCTGCAAGTGGCTGAACTTCGAGGGCGAGATCGTCATCGTCATCGGGCGCACCTGCCGCAACGTGTCGCCGGAGCAGGCGGGCGACTACATCGCTGGCTACACGGTCGGCAACGACTACGGACTGCACGACTTTCGCGACACCGATGCCGGGTCGATGCTGCGGGTCAAGGGCAGCGACACCCTCGCGCCGGTGGGACCCGGGCTCGTCACGGGCTGGGACTTCCGGGGCAAGCAGATCCAGACCATCGTCAACGGCGTCGTCAAGCAGAATGACTCCACGGCGAATATGGAGTGGGACATGAACTACCTCGTCGCTGACATCGCGCGCACTATTACGCTGAGCCCCGGCGACCTGCTGTTCAGCGGCACGCCGGCGTTCTCGCGCCCGGTGGAGCCGGGCGACGTCGTCGAGGTCGAGGTCGAGGGTCTCGGCCGGCTGACCAACCACATCGTCACCGGCCCGACCCCGATCCGCACCGACGTCGGCGCCCAACCGACCGAGAGCGAAGAGGTGCGCTCGACCGCGCTGGGCGGAGACTGGGAGTTCCGCGGCATCCGCACGCCCTCCAAAGACCTCTACCCGTCGACCGTGAAGGAAACAGAGTGATCAAGATCGAAGTCGACATGGCGCAGTGCCAGCACTACGGGCAGTGCGTCTTCGAGGCGCCGAACATCTTCAAGCTCAACGACGACGACAAGCTCGAGTACCTGGCCACGGCGGACGACTCCGAGCGCGACAACGTGGAATCGGCCGTCGACGTCTGCCCGATGCAGGCCATCCGAATCGTCGAATAGTGGATGCCGTGGCGCCCGCTGCCGCTCCCGTCATCGTCGTCGGCGCGGCGATGGGTGGGCTGCGCACGGCCGAGGCGCTGCGCAAGGCGGGCTACGCCGGGCCGCTCAGGGTCATCGGCGAGGAGCTGCACGCCCCGTACAACCGGCCGCCGCTGTCGAAGGACGTGCTCTCGGGAACCGTGACCCACGAGTCGGTCGCCTTCCCGCAGCGCGCGTCGACGGCGGACGTCGAGTGGATGTTGGGCGAACGGGTCGTCTCGGCGGACCTTGCGGCGCGCACCGTGACGACCGGCGACGGGGTCGCGTATCCCTACGCCGCGCTCGTGATCGCGACGGGGCTGCGACCCCGGCGGCTCGCCCTGCCGGAGCTGCCGGGTCGCCACACCGTGCGCACCCTCGACGACGCGATGGCACTGCGCGACGAGCTGCTGCCGGGGGCACGCGTGGTGATCGTCGGATCCGGGTTCATCGGCTGCGAGGTGGCCGCCACAGCGCGAGGTCTCGGCTGCGAAGTGACCGTGGCCTCCCCCAGCGCGCTGCCGATCGTGCGCCCGCTCGGCCCCATGTTCGCCGCTGAGATCCTCGCCCGCCAGGAGGCGCACGGGGTCGCATTCCGTTTGGGGCATACGGTCACCGGGCTAGTCGGGTCCTCGCGCCTCGAAGCGGTCGTGCTGGATGACGGCGCTGTACTTCCGGCCGATGTGCTCATCGAGGCGATCGGCTCGGACTGCAACAGCGAGTGGCTCGCGGGCACTGGCCTCGACTGCTCCGATGGGGTGCTCGCGGATGCCGCCATGCGCGCCGTCGCGGTCGACGGCACGGTGCACGACGACGTCTACGTCGTGGGCGACATTGCCCGCTTCCCCAACGCGATGTTCGACGACATCGCGCGCCGCGTCGAGCACTGGAACATCCCAACCGACACGGGCAAGCGGGCAGGCTTTGTGCTCGCAGCCTGGCTGGATTCTCCGGGGGCCTTCTCCGATGCCGTCCAGACGCCGTTCGCGCCGATGCCCGCGTTCTGGTCGAACCAGTTCGAGGTGGCGCTCCAGGCCTACGGGCTGCCGGGACTCGCCGATGACATCCGTCTGCTCGAAGGATCGCTCGACGCGGCAGCCATCGTGGGGTACTACCGCGGCGGCGGGCTCGTCGGCGTCGTTGGGCTCGGCATGAAGGCCGCGCTGCTGCCGTACCGCAAGGT
>JAJAZI010000286.1 GCA_026785785.1 Microbacteriaceae bacterium | reverse complement strand
GAGGTACTCGGTGACGCGTTTGATCGCGGACCCCTTGCCGGCGGCATCCCGGCCCTCGAAGATCACGACCACGCGGCTGCCGGTCTCCAGCACCCACTGCTGCATGACCACGAGCTCCGCCTGAAGGCGGCGGAGTTCGCTGCGGTAGGCGGTCTTGTTGACCCGTTTCACCTTGTCGGGTTTCTCACTTGTCATTAGGTGACCCTTCGTCGACGTGGGCTCAGCGTAGCGTGAGGCGCTGGAACCGGGACGAGCGCGACGGGAGCTCTGTCTGTGCCGCCCGGGTGAGTGGCAGACGAGTAGTAACTTCCCGCTGAAGTCGGGAGTCTAGAGTTGTGTGCGTGACCGATTACACCGCAACCGATGACTCGGACGAGACGGATGCCCTGCTCTCCCGCGTGCGCCTGATCGAGGACCAGCCGCTCGAGAACCGCGCCGCCGCCTTCGGCCAGGTGCATGATGCCCTGCAGTCGCGGCTCGAGGGCGGCGACTCGCGCCCGCATGGTTGAGTTGCATGGTTGAGTTGCATGGCTGAGTCGCATGGTTGAGCGGCGGGTTGAGTCCCGTGGCTGAGTCCGGATGGGCCGTCCAGGGTCGGATACCGGGCACCGCAGACGAGCCAGGCCCTGAGGCGGGTCCCGGTGAGCTGCGTCTCGACGCCGCGATCGCGGGTCGCGGTCTCGCCCGCTCCCGCACCCACGCCTCCCAGCTGATCACCGACGGGCTCGTCACGGTCGACGGCCGCCCCGTCGTCAAGGCATCCGTGCGGGTGCGCGAGACCCAGGTCATCGAGGTCGCCGGGGCGGACCACTACGTCAGCCGCGCTGCCCACAAATTGAACGCCGCGCTCGACGCGTTCCCCGTCCGCATCGAGGGACGGGTGGCGCTCGATGTCGGCGCGTCCACCGGTGGATTCAGCCAGGTGCTGCTCGAGCGGGGGGCCGCCCGCGTGATCGCGCTCGACGTCGGGCACGACCAGCTCGCCGCCGATATCGCGGGCGACGAACGGGTTACCGTGATCGAGGGCTTCAACGCCCGCTTCATGACCGCCGAGAATCTCGCCACCGCTGCCGGCGGCCCGGTCGCGCCCGAGATCGTCGTCGCAGACCTCTCCTTCATCTCACTGCCGACCGTGCTGCCGGCCATCGTCGGCACCGTCGGCCTCGGCGCGAGCTACGTGCTGCTCGTGAAACCCCAGTTCGAGGTGGGCCGCACCGGCATCCGCGAGGGCATCGTGCGCCAGGCGCCGCTGCGCACCGATGCCGTGAACGGCGTGCTCTGGGCCGCGTGGGATCTGGGTCTTCCCACCGCCGGAGTCGTGTCGTCCCCTATTGCCGGCGCGAGCGGCAATCACGAGTATCTGGTCTGGTTAGACGTGGCGGCTGGCCGCAGTCCGGCAGAATGGTCAGACGCGGTCTGCGTCCTGACCGAAGCCAACTAACAACGTGAGGACCTGAGAAGTGCCACAGCGCCACATCCTGGTCGTCGCCCACACCGGCCGCCCCGAATCGCTCAAGGCCGCCGTCATCGTCGGCCGCCAGCTCGTCGACGCCGGTGTCATCCCGGTCACCCCGCGCGAGGAGCACGGCGACATCGTCGGCCACGCCCCCGACCTCGTCGGCGTCCAGGTGCTCGGCGAGGATGTGCAGCTCGGCGACCTCGAACTCGTCATTGTGCTCGGTGGCGACGGCACCATCCTGCGCGCCGCCGAACTCGTCCGCGGGTCATCGGTGCCGCTGCTCGGCGTCAACCTCGGGCACGTGGGCTTCCTCGCCGAATCCGAGCGGGACGATCTCACCTCCACGGTGCAGCGCGCCCTCGCCCGGGACTACCTCGTCGAGGAGCGGATGACCCTCTCGGTGCGGGTCAAGGTCGACGAGGAGGTCGTCTACGAGACCTGGGCGCTCAACGAGGCCACGGTCGAGAAGGCGAGCCGGGAGCGGATGCTCGAGGTCGTCATCGAGGTCGACGGGCGCCCGCTGTCGTCGTTCGGCTGCGACGGAGTCGTCATGTCGACGCCGACCGGGTCGACCGCCTACGCGTTCTCGGCCGGCGGGCCGATCGTCTGGCCCAGCCTCGACGCGATGCTTCTCGTGCCACTGAGCCCGCACGCCCTCTTCGCCCGCCCGCTCGTCGTCGGGCCAGACTCCGTGTTCGCCGTCGAGGTGCTTCCGAGGACCCAGGGGATCGGCGTGCTCTGGTGCGACGGCCGCCGTACCCACGACCTCGCCCGCGGCGCCCGGGTCGTCGTGCGGCGCTCGCCCCAGCCGGTTCGCCTCGCCCGGCTGCACCCGGGACCGTTCACGGACCGCCTGGTGCGCAAGTTCGCCCTGCCGACGAGCGGATGGCGCGGACCCCACGACACCCCCGACGACACCCCCGACGACGGCGGCCCGGCGTGAGCGTCGCACCGTGATCGAGGAGATCTCGATCCGCAACCTCGGCGTCATCGGCGACGCCGTGCTGCCGCTCGGGCCCGGGCTTACCGTGCTCACCGGCGAGACCGGGGCGGGCAAGACGATGGTGGTCACCGCGCTCGGGCTGCTCCTCGGCGCCAGATCGGATGCCCAGGCCATCAGGTCGGGAGCCGGCCAGGCCGTCGTCGAGGGACGCTGGAGCATCGCCGAGACCGGACCCGTCGCCGAGCGCGTGCGGGATGCCGGGGGAGACGTCGAGGACGGCGAGCTGATCCTCGGCCGTTCGGTGTCGCCGGAAGGGCGCAGTCGTGCGATCGTCGGCGGCAGGTCCGCCCCCGTGAGCGTGCTGACCGAGATCGGGCAGCAGCTCGT
>JAJAZI010000285.1 GCA_026785785.1 Microbacteriaceae bacterium | reverse complement strand
TAGCGTGCGGATCGCGGCGCGGTGCGTTGTCGGGTAGCCGACGACGACATCCGGGACCTCCTCCGCGAGCCAGAGCGCCTCCGGCAGCGTGTAGGCGAGGACTCCGGAGAAGCCCGGCAACGCGAGCACCGCGTCGATGACCGCGCGCACCCGGATCGATTTGGTCGCCACGCGGATGGATGTGCCGGCGGCCCGGTCCAGAAGGGAATGGGCGTTCCAAGCGAGCGCCTCGAGCGACAGCACCCCGAATGGCGGGTCGAGTTCGGCGGTCGCCCGGTCCAGTCCGGCCCAGTAGCTGGCGGGGTCGAGCCACGGGGTCACCCGGGGACGGGCGAGATCGAGGGTCATTCGCGCCCGTGCCGGAGGTTTCCGGCACCGGAACGGCGGGGCGCTGCGGAGACCGGCAGCGGCCGATCCTGGACAACGTGGCGCATGTGCTGAATCTACCGTCTCGCGCCACACCGGGCCGCCGTAGCCATTGCGCAACCTGCCGCGAAATGATTTGACTCTCCATCCGGTAGCGAGCTAAATGGAACCACGGTGCAGTCAAAATGCTTAGAATCTCCCCGGCGGGCGTCGCGCAGCACAGCCAGCACCCCCGACCGGACGCACCGCCGGACGGCTAGCGCAACAGCTATTGCGTCACTGGCCCTCACTGTGCTGATCCTGACGGCCGCACCGGCCAACGCCGCGTTCGAGACTCCGCCGCCAGACCCGAGTACATCGGCCGATCCAAAGTCGGTGCAGGCCGCGCTCGCCCCGACCGCCGTCACGACCTCGCCCGCCGGCTTCAGCGCGACAGGCTTCGTCGCGGTGTCGGGCACCCGCCAGCCGGGCAGCAGCATCGAGGTCACCCTCACCGAAACGGGAGCGGCGATCTGCACGGTGGGGGCCGCGGATGCCGAAAACTGGTCGTGCGCCGGGCCGCAGCGCCTGCCGAACGGGTCGGACATCTCGCTCACCGCGACCGAGACCCCGGCTGAGGGTGCGATCGGCCCGGGGACAACCACCGTGGATGTGCTCGCACCGCCCTCCATGGACGGGAGCGGCAGCTACCTGACCACGGGACTCGTGTCGGGGAGCGGGCATCCGGGATCCGCCGTCACGGTGTCCATCGACGGCGCGGTCGACCCCAACTGCGCCTCTGTGGCGGTGTCGGCCACCGCCTACTGGTCGTGCAACGTCTCCGCGCCGACCGGCGGACCCTACTTCGTGCGCTCGCAGCAATCGGCCGACTCGATCGGCGGCGGGTCGCTCTCGGACTACTCCGACGTGCGCCAGGTGACCGTCGACCGCGATGCGCCCGCGGCGGCCGTCATCACCTCGCCCCGCAGCGAGGGCCGGATCGTCGGGCCGACCATCGTCATCTCCGGCACCGGGGAAAGCGGTTCGACCGTCGACGTCTACGTCAACAACGTTCCCGTCTGCACCGCCGCGGTCACGAACGGATCGTGGGCCTGCGACATCGGCGATCACGGCCAGGGACCGCACCTGCTGCAGGCGCTGCAGAGGGACCCGGCCGGCAATTTCGCGGTGCCCAGCGAGCAGATCCGGGTCTACTTCGGCCCTCGCGAAGCTGGCATTCCCCCGCTCTCCCCCGCACCGGCTTCGCCACCCGAAACCGCGACCCCCACCCCCGACGCTTCACCGGAGCCGGAGCCGGAGCCAGCACCCTCCCGGGATGACGCCGACGCGGCCCCACTGCTCCCGGCGAGCCCCGCCGTTCACGACTGGTCCGCTCCGGCACCGGGCGAGGCGCTGACCAACTGGGGAACCCCGACGGGGTTCGGCGGCACCCTCAGCACCTTCACGGACTCGGTGCGCACACCCTGGTACTCGTCGCTCATCCTGGGCCTCGCCTTCCTCTCGCTCATCGCCCTCCCTCTGCGATTGCTCGCGTCCGCCCTGCGCGGCAGGCTGCGCCTTCCCCGCGGGCAGCTGACCGGGCGCAATCTCCACGCCGATCCCGCTGCCGACATCCCCAGGCCGATCAATCCGTGGCTCGCCGGCGCAGTGCCGGTCGCCGCGGCGGCCGGGCTCATCGTGCTCACGGGAGGGGTCGAGGGTGAGGTTCGCTACCTCCGCCTGGCCCTCGCGGTCAGCATCGGGCTCGCGATCCTCAACGTCGTGGGCACCGCGTTCCTCACACGGCTCGGCTCGGGGTGGACCGGCACGAGCAGGCGGCTGCGCTTCGCTCCCATCATGCTGCTGGCGGCGGCACTCGCGGCGCTGGCCTCACGCTGGACCGGGATGGACCCGCCCCTCGTCGCCGGCGTCCTGATCGGCGCGGTGTTCGCCGCCGCCACGCCCGTGCGTCCGCGCGCGATCGTCAACCTCATCCACGTCGGCGGCATCCTCGTGCTCGGCGTGCTGGGCTGGATCGCACACGGCATTCTGGGGCCCGTCCAGGGGTTCTGGGGGTCCCTCGCGAGCGAGACACTCGCCACCCTGTGCCTCGCGGGCCTCGGGTCGGCGCTTGTGCTCGTGCTCCCGATCGCGACACTGCCGGGTCGGGTGATCCTCGAGTGGTCACTCGCCGCCTGGGTCGCCACAGTTCTCCTCGTCGGGGGCACCGTCGCCACCGTCGTCTACCCAAATGCCCTCACCGGCGCGCCGCTGCCGTGGCTTGCCAGCGCAGCTGTCTTCGCGGCGCTCAGTCTCGCGATGTGGATGTTCGTGCGCTTCGTCGAGCCGCGCGCCGCGTCGTGAGCCGGCTCGCGGCCATCACTGCGAAGCAACTGGAAACCGGCGCTGATTCCCGCCACGCTCGGTGCGGGGCACGAGAGCACGCGGGGAGAAAGTTGGACACCGAGTCGCTCTTCGCCGACCTCGACTCCCTGCTGCGCGCGTCGAACGCGACGTGGGACGTGGGAGAAGCCCGAGTTCGCGGCCAAGTTCCCCGGAATGACGCAGCGGATCACCTCCGCGCTCGTCTTCGCGATCGGTGACGACCCTCTCGACCGCCTCGACTGCCTCGAGGTGCTCGGCTTCGGCAGCGGCACTCTGTTCCACGTCCACCGCGACGACACCGACGGCCCCTCGCTCGACGTGACGCGGCTGAGCGCGGTGTCCGAGCGCACTGTGACCGGATCGCCCCTCGTACACGACAACGCCCTCGGCAGCGACGGCGGCGGCGGCGAGCAACCGTTCGTGTTCTCCGCCCAGTTCGGGGCGCGCCAATTCGAGTTCCCACTCGAGGACGGCAACACCATGCAGCGGCACCGGATGCCGCACGCCGACGCCCTGCTGCGCCGCGAGCTCGTCGCTTGAGTGGCGCCGCGCTGCCGGCACCCGACGAACGGGAGGGCCTCAATCGGCGAAGTACGCCACGCGGGACGGCTTGTCCACCAGAATCGGGTTGGTCGACAGGGATGATTCGGGTGCCGACGGGGATGATTCGGGTGCCGACGGGGCGGATGCTGCCTGCTCCCCGTCGGTCACGACCGTGAACGGCGTTCCGTCGAAAATCGCGAGCACCGTCGCGTGCCCCGAGAGCTTCTCGGTGGTCGTGGTGAACTCGCCCTTGCGCCGGCGATGCTCGGGGCGGGTACCCGTCATCTTTCGTCCAACCTCGGCCGTCCACGACTCCCGGCCGACCTTGAACGCGACCTGCCTGATGCGTCGTCCGGGTGCGGCGGGAACCATTGCGGCCAGCTCCGCGAGGCGGCGATAGGCGGCCTCGTTGGCATCCGACGGCCCCGCATCCGACAGCCCCGCATCCGACAGCCCGGCATCCGCGGCCCCAGGCACAAAGAACTTGGTCATGCCGGTACCCCCGGTGGGACTTGAACCCACACTGGAACGATTTTAAGTCGCCTGCCTCTGCCGATTGGGCTACGGGGGCACGCCCATACAGGCGCACCCGTCGAGCCTAGACCTTGGGCCGGGCCGCGACCTCGGCGAACGCGGCGCGCGGGGCCTCACGGGCCTCGAGCGCCACGATGTCGCGGCTCAGGAGGAAGTTGAGGGTCCAGTTCGTGAACACCCGGATCTTGCGCTCCCAGGTGGGGATAGCGAGGCCGTGGTAGCCGCGGTGCATGACCCATGCCGGGAATCCTGTGATTGCAATCTTCCCGGACTGGAACACTCCGACGTAGAGACCGAGGGTTGCGACGGCGCCGAGATTGTCGTGCTTGTACTCGGCCGGTGCGTCGCCGCGGAGAACTCCGACGATGTTCTTCGCCATGAGCTTTCCCTGGCGCACGGAGTGCTGCGCGTTCGGAACGCAGTAGCCGCCGATGCCGTTGCCGGTCAGGTCGGGAACGGCGCTGACATCTCCGGCACCCCAGGCGTCGGCCACCACGCCGTCGTCGTTGATGACGCGGAGGTCGGCGGCGACGCGCAGCCGACCGCGCTCCTCGGTGGGAAGGTCGGTGTCGCTCAGAACAGGGTTGGCCATGACACCGGCGGTCCAGATGATGAGGTCCGACTCGAACGACTCGCCGGTGGACAGCTCGATGCATCCGTCGACTGCGGAGGTCAGCTGGGTGTCGAGGTGCACCTCGGCGCCGCGCTGGGCGAGGTTCTTGAGAACCCAGTAGCTGGTCTTGAGCGACACCTCGGGCATGATGCGGCCCATCGCCTCGATGAGGTGGAAGCGCGTGTCGTCGTACGTAATGGTGGGGTAGTACCGCAGGAGCGCGGTCGCGAAGCTGCGCAGCTCACCGAAGAGCTCGATGCCGGCGAAGCCGCCGCCGACGACCGTGAAGGTGAGAAGACGGTCGCGCTCCGGCCCGGCTGGGAGGTTCGCGGCGCGGTCGAAGTTGCCGAGAACGCGGTCGCGGATCGCGACGGCCTCCTCGATCGTCTTGAGCCCGATCGCCTCGTCGGCGACTCCAGGAATCGGGAAGGTGCGGGACACGGCACCGGCGGTGACGATGATCTGGTCGTAGTCCAGCTCCCAGGGGTCCCCGACCTCGGGGGTGATCGTCGCGGACTTGGCCGCGTGGTTGATCGCGGTGACCCTGGCCGTCACGACCTCGGTCTTGTAGAGGTGGCGCCGAAGCGAGACGACCGCGTGGCGGTCTTCGACCGAGCCTGCAGCAATCTCCGGCAGGAAGGGCTGGTAGGTCATGTACGGCAGCGGGTCGACGAGGACAACATCCGCTTCACCGGCGGTCAGCCACTTCTCGAGCCCGAGGGCAGTATAAAAACCGGCATATCCGCCGCCGACAATAAGGATTTTTGGCACGGCCAACAATCTACCACCGCGGGCCAGTCAGCTTTCGCGGCGTAACCGCCTCAGCTGGCGGCCGGCGAGCACCAGCGAAACCACCAGCAGCGCCCCGAAGCCGCCGACCACCAGCAGCGGGATCCCGACATCGCGGAGCGATTCAACCGTCGGCAGCACCACGCCGAGCGGGTTCGGCGGTCCCGCGATGGGAGGCGCAGGGGCCGGTTCTGCGCTCGCACTCGGGCCCGGCAGCGGCTCCGGGGCGGCCTCCGCGCGGCGGTTCAGCCGGATCCACTCTCTGAGATCGCCCATCGGGTTCGCGTCGACGAGGGCGACATCGTTGACGACGGCGGCGCGCGCGTCGATGAGCCCGTACCCGTAGAGCGGGCTCGGAACCTCGCCGCCCACCGGGGTGGCGGTGCGGATGACCCTGTTGATGACGTTGTTGGCGTCGAGTTCCGGATGCGCGGACCGCACGAGCGCGACGAGACCGGCGACCAGCGGTGCCGCGCCGCTCGTGCCGGCCCATTCGAAGTAGGCGTCGCCCGGGCCCGCGCCGACCAGCGCCTCGCTCGGTGCGGACACCGAGATCGTGATGCCCTGCGAGGATGCGTCGTCGCTGGCCTTGGCCGCGCGGTCGACCCCGGCGACCGTGAGCACGCCGGGCATCGTCGCCGGGGCGCCGACCACGGCCGTGCCGCTGCCCCGGTTGCCCGCCGCCGCGACCACCACCACGTCGTTCTCCATGGCGTAGAGGAAGGCCTCGTCCCAGCTCTGCGGCCAGTCGAGCGTGTTGCGGGTCAGCGACATGTTGATGACGTCGGCGCCGTTGTCGACCGACCAGCGCACGGCATCCGCGATCTGCTCGTCGCTCGTCCTCGTGCCGACGCCGAACCCGACCGACACCGCGAGCAGGGATGCCGCCGGGGCGACGCCGATCACGCCGGCCCCGTCGCCGTGCCCGCGGCCGGCAAGCAGTGACGCGACAAGGGTGCCGTGCCTGCTGTCGTCGCCGACCGGGGTCTGGCCGTTCGGGCTGCCGATGCCGGAGACATCCGTGCCGCCGACGACGGCGCCGCGCAGGTCCTGATGGCTGCCGTCGATGCCGGTGTCGATCACCGCGACCGTCACCCCGGCGCCGCGGGTGGCCTGCCAGGCGCCGGTGATGCCGTACTCGGAGAGCCAGTACTGGCGGTCCCGGATCTCGTCCGCGGCGGCAGGCTGCGCGACGACGAGCACGGATGCCGCGACGACGACGGCCGCGACCGCGGAGGCCC
>JAJAZI010000284.1 GCA_026785785.1 Microbacteriaceae bacterium | reverse complement strand
GGTCCGAGGTGACGATCGCCCCGGGGATGCGCGTACCGAGCGACGCGCGCATCGCCGGAGGCTCGGTCGTCCGGCATCCGCGCGAGCATCCAACAGCCGCGTAGTCGTCAGGCTCGTGGACGGCGCGGATGCCGTGCCGTGGCCCCTCGGCATCCGTCCCGTCCGCCGTGAGGTGGTCCCTCGGCATCCGTCCTGCCCCCGCGCCGCGTAGTCTCGTACGGTGGCACATCTTCTCGGGGCGGAATCCCTGCATCTCGAATATCCGACCAGGGTCGTCTTCGACAAGGTCACGATCGGCCTCAACGAGGGTGATCGGATCGGCGTGGTCGGTCGCAATGGCGACGGCAAGTCGACCCTGCTGAACCTCCTCGCGAGCCGCATCGAGCCCGACTCCGGCCGCGTCACCGTGCGCCGCGGCGTCACGCTCGGCATGCTCGACCAGTCCGATGTGCTCCCCGACGACCTCGTCGTCTCCGAGGCGATCGTCGGACACCTCGACGAGCACGAGTGGGCCGGCGATGCGAAGGTTCGCGACGTCATCGACGGGCTGCTCTCCGACCTGCCCTGGTCGGCGAAGATGGGCGAGCTCTCCGGCGGCCAGCGCCGCCGAGTCGGCCTCGCCAAGCTGCTCATCGGCGACTGGGACGTCATCTTCCTCGACGAGCCCACCAACCACCTCGACGTCGAGGGCATCGCCTGGCTCGCCCAGCACCTCACGAAGCGCTGGCCCGCCAGCCAGGGCGGCCTCGTCGTCGTCACTCACGACCGGTGGTTCCTCGACGAAGTCTGCACCGACACGTGGGAGGTGCACGACCGCATCATCGAGCCCTTCGAGGGCGGCTACGCGGCCTACATTCTGCAGCGCGTCGAGCGCGACATGATGGCCGCGACCATGGAGTCGAAGCGCCAGAACCTCGCCCGCAAGGAGCTCGCCTGGCTGCGCCGCGGGGCGCCGGCCCGCACCACAAAGCCCAAGTTCCGAATCGACGCCGCGAACGAGCTCATCGCCAACGAGCCGCCTCCGCGCAACACCGTCGCGCTGAGCCAGCTCGCGACCGCGCGCCTCGGCAAGGACGTCGTCGACCTGCTCGACGTCGGCGTCTCCTACGCGGCGACCGACCCGCACCAGAGCCCCCGCGAGGTGCTGCACGACATCGAGTGGCGCATCGCGCCGGGCGAGCGCACGGGCATCCTCGGGGTCAACGGCGCGGGCAAGAGCACACTGCTCTCGCTCATCGCCGGAACCCAGCAGCCCACCGTCGGCCAGGTTAAGCGAGGCAAGACGGTGCGCGTCGCGATCCTCAGCCAGCAGCTCGACGAGCTCGCCGATATTCTCGACACCCGCGTGATGGATGTCATCGCCAACCAGAAGAGCTCCTACGTCTCCGGCGGCAAGGAGCTCACCCCTGGGCAACTCCTCGAGCGCATGGGGTTCATGAGCGAGCAGCTCTCGACCCCGGTGAAGGACCTCAGCGGGGGGCAGCGACGCCGCCTGCAGCTGCTGCTGATCCTGCTCGGCGAACCGAACGTGCTCATCCTCGACGAGCCCACCAACGACCTCGACACCGACATCCTCGCCGCGATCGAGGATCTCCTCGACTCCTGGCCCGGCACGCTCATCGTCGTCAGCCACGACCGGTACCTGCTCGAGCGCGTCACCGACAACCAGTACGCGATTCTCAAGGGACGGATGCGCCACCTGCCCGGCGGCGTCGACGAGTACCTCGCCCTGCGCGCGGTCGAGCGGGGCGGAGGGGCGGCGAAGGCCACCTCCAAGGCCGTGACGACCAAGTCGTCCGGCAAGCCAGCGCTCGGGGGCGCCGAGCTGCGCACTGCGCAGAAGGAGTTGGCGGCGGCCGGCCGCAAGCTCGAGAAGTACGCCCACCAGGTGACCGAGCTGCACAACAAGTTCGCGGCGCACGACCAGAGCGACTACGACGGGCTCGGCAAGCTCCAGGCGGAGCTGTCGACGGTGGAAAACGCGCAGGCGGAGCTCGAGTTCCGCTGGCTCGAGCTCACGGAGCTGCTCGGCGACTGAGTCGGCCGGCTGCGGTCGGATGTTGCGGTCGGATGTTGCGCGGTGGGCTTCCTGGCACCCTCAGCGGCGGGGTGCTCGGCGGTGGGGTGACGCTGTTCCGTCGGTGATTGTGCCCGTTTGTGACGTCAGCGCCCGCTCGAGCGGGGGCTTTTGTCACAAGCGGGCGCAATCATGCTGCGGGGCGGCCGGGGAGCGACCGCGCTGCGCCTCAGTCGAAGTCGAGGCTGAGCTTGCGCAGCAGGCCGGCGAGGCGCTCTTGCTCGGTCGGCGAGAGATTGTCGAGCACCTCGGCCTCGGACGTCAGCAGCGTGCTGATCGCGGCATCCACCCGGGCCAGGCCCTCGGCGGTCAACACCACGAGGATCCCGCGGCCGTCGTGCGGATCGGTGCGGCGCTCGACGAGCTCGCGCTCGACGAGCCGGTCGATGCGGTTGGTCATCGTGCCGCTCGAGACGAGCGTCTGCAGCAGAAGCGCCTTCGGGCTCAGCTGGTACGGGTCGCCCGCCCGGCGCAGCGCCGACAGCACATCGAACTCCCAGGAGTCGAGCCCGGATGCCTCGAAGGCGGCGCGACGCGCCCGGTCGAGGTGCTTGGCGAGCCGGCCAACGCGGCTGAGAACTTGCAGGGGAGCGAAGTCGAGGTCGGGGCGTTCGCGCGACCACGCGCCGACGATACGGTCGACTTCATCGCTTCCGGGCATCCGACCATTATGCGTCCCACCGGAGGCGGCCCGCGCCGATCCCGGAGGCGGCCCGCGCCGATCCCGGCAGCGAACCGGCGCCGATCCGGGCAGCGAACCGGCGCCGATCACGACAGCACGTTGGGACCCGGGGCGCCGACGGCCGATCGATCTGGCAGACTTGACGCGCGCCCGGTGGCGCGATCCGCCTTAGTGTAACGGCAGCACGACAGCCTTTGGAGCTGTTCGGTCCAGGTTCGAATCCTGGAGGCGGAGCCCCTGATGTTCGATCGAATCCCTCCGGAAAGAGCCACAGCCATGACCTCAGAGAATCTCGCCGTCGTCATCCTCGCCGCCGGCCAGGGCACGCGCATGAAGTCGACCACGCCGAAGGTTCTGCACGACCTCGCCGGGATGCCGCTCGTCGGCCACGTTCTCGCGACGGCCGACCGCCTCGGCGCCGCGCACGTCGTCGCCGTCGTGCGCCACGAGCGCGATACCGTCGCCGCGGCGATCACCGCACAGTCGCCCCACGTGATCATTGCCGACCAGGACGACCTGCCCGGAACCGGCCGCGCCGTCGAGGTCGCGCTCGGCCACCTCCCGGAGGAGTTCACGGGCCAGGTCGTCGTGCTGAGCGCCGACGTTCCGCTGCTCGACGCCGACACCCTGCACTCTGTCATCGCGGCGCACCGGGAGGCGGGCAACAGCCTCACCCTGCTCAGCGCGATCCTCGACGACCCGTCTGGCAACGGCCGGATCCTCCGCGACGCCGGCGGCACCTTCACCGCGATCGTCGAGCAGAAGGACGGCTCGCCGGCCGAGCTCGACGTGCGCGAGGTCAACGCGGGCGTGTACGTTTTCGACGTGCCGGCGCTGCGGAAGGTGCTCTCGAGTATCGGCACCGACAACGCGCAGCAGGAGAAGTACCTCACGGATGCCGCGTCCGGCATCCAGCGCGCCGGCGGAACGATCGCGGCGGTTCCCGTGACCGACCACTGGCTCGTCGCCGGGATCAACGACCGGGTGCAGTTGGGCAACGCCGCCCTCGAGCTCAATGCCCGCATCGTGCGCGGCTGGCAGCTCGCGGGAGTGACCGTCGTCGACCCCGCCTCGACCTGGATCGACGTCACGGCCACGCTCGCGGAGGACGTGGAGCTGCTGCCGGGCACGCAGATCAAGGGCGCGACCCAGATCGAGCGCGGCGCGAAAATCGGACCCGACACCACGCTTCTTGACTGCGAGGTCGGGGAGGGTGCCACAGTCACGCGCACCGACGCGACGCTCGCGGTGATCGGCGCCGGCGCATCCGTCGGTCCATTCGCGTACCTCCGCCCCGGCACGATCCTCGGCGCCGACGGCAAGATCGGCACCTTCGTCGAGACGAAGAATTCGACGATCGGCGCCTCGAGCAAGGTGCCGCACCTGAGTTACATCGGCGACACGACCGTCGGCGTCGGATCGAACGTCGGCGCCGGAACGATCACCGCCAACTACGACGGCGTGAACAAGCACAGGACCGTCGTGGGGTCGCATGTGCGCACCGGGTCGCACAACGTGTTCGTCGCGCCCGTTAGGATCGGTGACGGAGCCTACACGGGCGCCGGCACAGTCGTCCGCAGGGACGTTCCAGCCGGGGCGCTCGCGATCAACGTGGCTCCGCAGAGGAACATGACCGGTTGGGTCGGGACGAATCGTCCGGGCACTGCTGCTGCGGATGCCGCGGCGGCGGCCGGTGAGAGTGCCACCGAATAGGTCACCACAGTCGGGTTTTCCGGCAGAGAGCGGGAATTTCTTGTCCGACATCACCATCAACGGACAGAAGCGGCTCGTTCTGGTTTCCGGTCGCGCCTATCCGCAGCTCGCCGAGGACATCGCCTCGAATCTCGGCTCGGCCCTCGTGCACACGGATGCCCGCACCTTCGCCAACGGCGAGATCTACGCCAGGTACGACGAGAGCGTGCGCGGCTGCGACGCCTTCGTGATCCAGTCGCACTCGTCTCCCATCAATGAGGCGCTCATGGAGCAGCTCATCATGGTCGACGCGCTCAAGCGGGCCTCCGCCAAGCGCATCACGGTCGTGGCGCCGTTCTACCCCTACGCTCGCCAGGACAAGAAGGGCCGCGGCCGCGAGCCGATCAGCGCCCGGCTCGTCGCCGACCTGTTCAAGGCCGCTGGCGCCGACCGCATCATGAGCGTGGACCTGCACGCCGCCCAGATCCAGGGCTTCTTCGACGGCCCCGTCGACCACCTCTTCGCGATGCCGGTGCTGCTCGAGCACTTCATGCCGGTGCTCGACGCGGCCAGCCTCACGGTCGTTTCGCCCGATATGGGACGCGTGCGCGTCGCCGACATCTGGAGCGACAAGCTCGGCGCCCCCCTCGCGATCATTCACAAGCGCCGCGACCCGCGCGTTCACAACCAGGTCGAGGTGCGCGAGATCGTCGGCGAGGTGGCGGGGCGCACCTGCCTCATCGTCGACGACATGATCGACACCGGCCGCACGATCGCCAAGGCCGCCGAGGCCCTCAAGGAGCACGGTGCGACCCGCGTCATCGTCGCCGCGACCCACGCCGTCTTCTCGCCGCCCGCAATCGACATGCTGCAGAGCGAGTTCATCGACTCGGTCGTCGTGACAGACACCCTGCCGATCCCCGAGGAGAAGCGCTTCCCGACCCTCACGGTGCTGCCGATCGCCCCGCTCATAGCCCGCGCGATCAACGCCGTGTTCAACGACGGGTCTGTCACGTCGATGTTCGACGGCGCCGCGTAGGTCGGAGGGAGCGCAGATGTCGGTGCCCTTCGCGACGGAATTCCAAGCCGCCCTCGGTGGCCCGCCCGACGCGGTCGACCGCCTCTCTGTGTCCGGAGCCGGCGACCTGCTCTCCGCCTACCGGGTGAGCGACCTCGCCGTCGCGAGCATCGGCGTCGCGGGACTCGCGGTGGCGGAACTCGTCGAATCGGTCACCGGCGAGGCCCGAGAGGTGAGCGTCGACCGCGCACTCGCGTCGGCCTGGTTCGGCTCGGCCGTCGTGCCCGTCGGCTGGCCCTTGCCGTCGGTCTGGGACCCGCTCGCCCGCAACTACCGCGCGAAGAACGGCTGGATCCGCCTGCACACCAACGCGCCCCCGCATCGCGCCGCCGCACTCGCGGTGCTCGGGGCGCTGGCCGACCCGAGCGATGTGCGCCGAGCTGTGAGGCGCTGGGATGCCGTGGAGCTCGAGACCGCGATCGTCGCGGCCGGAGGGTGCGCCGCCGTCATGCACTCGCGGCAGGATTGGCTTGCGCACCCGCAGGGTGCGGCCGTGCAGCGGGAGCCGCTGCTCGACTGGAGCGCCGGCGGGGCGAGCATCGAGGACGGCCAGCTGGACATCACCCCCGAGCGGCCGCTCGTCGGGCTCCGCGTGCTCGACCTCACCCGCGTGATCGCCGGCCCCGTCACCACCCGGTTCCTCGCCGGCCTCGGCGCCGAGGTGCTGCGCGTCGACCCGCCCGGCTGGAACGAAGCGGCCATCGTGCCGAACATGACACTCGGCAAGCGTGCCGCGCGCCTCGACGCGAGAACGCCGCAGGGCCGAGAGCGCCTGCGCGAGCTCATC
>JAJAZI010000283.1 GCA_026785785.1 Microbacteriaceae bacterium | reverse complement strand
TCCATCGGTGAGGGCGTCCATGGCGGCGCGTTCGCGCTCGAACACCCGCGCTGGCCCTTCGAAGGACATGGTGTCGAACCCGGCCGTCTTGACCACGGCGCCGTCCGGGGCAAGCGAACCGTGCAGGATAGTGATACCGCCAGTGGGGTGAAAGGGGTTGTCAAGGGATCGCAGCACTTTGCCATCGAGGGGCGGTGGGTCGAGTTCGGCGAGGTTTTCGGCCATTGTCTTGCCGGTGACGGTCAGTGCGTCGCCGTGGAGCAGGCCAGCGTCGAGAAGGGCGCGCATCAGTACCGGGAGACCGCCTTGCCGATCGACGTCGTTCATGAGGTAGTTGCCGAAGGGCTTGACGTCGGCGAGGTGGGGTACACGATCCCCAATACGGTTGAAGTCAGCAAGGGTAAGGGGCACTTCGGCCTCGTTGGCGATGGCGAGCAGGTGCAGCACGATGTTGGTCGATCCCCCGAGGGCCATGCCGACGGCAATGGCGTTCTCGAATGCTTCGATGGTGAGGATGTCACGAGCGGTTTGCCCACGCCGCAGCATACCGATTACCGCTTCTCCGGAGCGGCGCGCGTACTCGTCCCGTCGACGGTCCGCTGAGGGCGGGCTGGCAGAACCCGGCAGACTCATCCCGAGCGCTTCAGTGACGCTCGCCATGGTGTTGGCGGTATACATCCCGCCGCAGGCGCCTTCTCCGGGCGCGAACGCGCATTCGATTCTCTTGGCATCCTCTTCGGACATCCTGCCCGCTTTGACGGCACCGACGGCTTCGAATGAGTCGATGATCGTGATGTCTTTCTCGGTGCCGTCGCTGAGCTTCACCCACCCGGGGGCGATGGAGCCGGCATACAGGAAGACCGACGCAAGATCGAGGCGCGCGGCCGCCATGAGCATCCCCGGGATCGACTTGTCGCAACCCGCGAGCAGCACCGAGCCGTCGAGGCGCTCGGCCTGCATGACCACCTCGACGGAGTCCGCGATCACCTCACGGCTCACCAGGGAGAAGTGCATGCCCTCGTGCCCCATCGAAATGCCGTCGGACACGGAGATAGTGCCAAACTCCAGCGGGTAGCCACCGCCGGAGTGCACGCCTTCTTTCGCGGCCTGCGCCAGACGGGCCAGGCTGAGGTTGCAGGGGGTGATCTCGTTCCACGAGCTGGCGATGCCGATCTGGGGCTTGGCCCAGTCCGCGTCTCCCATTCCAACGGCGCGCAGCATCCCCCTCGAGGTGGTCGCCTCGATGCCGTCGGTGACGACGCGGGATCGGGGCTTTATGTCGGGCTGGGTACTGGCGCTGTCTGTCATGGTCTGAGTGTAGAACTCCTTCTGCTCCGCAACCTTACGAGCGCTGCCGCCTCGGCGAACGGTCAGCCTCCCGTGTGGCGAGGTCGATGTCGTCGGCGAGGTCGTCGACGAGCGACAGCTCGGGCCGGAAGTCGCCGGTGCGGTAGCCGGCCCGCCCGATCATGTGCGCGGCGGTCGGGGCCACGAGCATCTGGAACAGCACGACGGGCACGAGGGTAAGGAGCGTGGTCCAGCTTCGCGCCTCGATCGCGATCGCCAGGACCACGAGGATGAGCCCGAGGACCTGCGGCTTCGTCGCCGCGTGCAGGCCGCTGAGAGCGTCGGGGAACCGGATCAGGCCGACGCCAGCGGCAAGCGTGAGGAATGCGCCGCCGAGCACCAGCACGGCGGAGACGATGTCGAGGATGTCGTCGAAGCTCACGGATTCGCCTTCGCTGAGTCCTTCGGCGAGACGTGGCGGGCCACGGCGATGCTGCCGAGCACCGCTGTCGCGGCAAGCGCCACCATCAGCGGGATCGAGCGTGTGTGCCCGTTGTAGACCATCTCCACCCCGGCCGCGAGGATGAGCGTCGTCAAGAGCACGTCGGAGGCGATCACCCTGTCGATGAGGGAGGGGCCGCGCACGACCCGGTAGACGCTGGCGAGCGCGCCGGCCGTGAACATGACTCCGACCGTGATGTAGATCACAGAGATGACTACGGAGTTCACTTGCGAGTCCTTTCGATGTCGTCGAGGGAGCCGAAGGAGCGCACGAGCAGCCGCTCCAGTTGGAGTGTCTTGGTCCGCACGTCCTCGACGCCCTCCAGGTCCTTGGTGTTCAGCGCATGGAGGTAAATACGCGAACGCATCCGGTCGGACTCGATCACGAACGATCCGGGCATGAGCGACATCGCGAGCGCCACGATGGTCATGATGAGGTCGCTCCTGGTGCGGAGCTGCACCTCGACGATGGAGTTCTTGCTGATCCGTCGCGGGCGCAGCGCGAGGAACGCCACCTGGAACGAGGCGACGAACAGCTCGGCGAAAAACTGGCCGACGAACACCGCCAACCAGAACGGGTTGAACCGGCCCGACAGCTCGACAGGCGGAAGGTAGAACACGCGAGTCACGACAACCGCGAGGATGAGGCCGGTGACCAGGTTGAGCCACGACACCGCTCCCCACAGAAGCATCCAGAGCACTACCAGGGCGAACAGCAAGGGAAGTTGGTGCACGATGCTCGCCCGTGCCTCCTGTCGCAGCTCGCGCTCGTTCGCCGGCTCAGTCATCGATATCTCCGGGGAAGACGATGTCGATGTAGAACGACGGTCCTTCGAGGTTCTCGCCGGCCCGGGTGCTCAGCGCGTAGAGGGGGCCGGCGAACACGGTCAGGGCGAGGCTCACCGCGACCATCGCCGCGGTCGCGGCGACCATCAGGCGCGGCGTCGTCCGCACCGTCTGCGTCGCCGTGTCCCCTGGGGCCTCCGAGACGTTGGCGACCAGATCCGAGTCGTAGTCCGCAACGTCGCCGGCCGGGCGCCAGAAGACAAGGGTCCAGATGCGCACGAGCGTGTAGAGGGTGAGCAGCGACACGAGCGCGCCTGCGCCAATCAACACATAGGTGAGCGCGGTGCCCTGCTCGGCGCTCGCCTGGAACAGCGCGAGCTTGCCGATGAAGCCGGAGAACGGGGGGATGCCTCCGAGGTTGAGCGCGGGCACGAAGAAGAGCACCGCGATAAGCGGCGCGGTCTTGAGCATCCCACCCAGTCGGATGATCGAAGTGCTACCACCCTGCCGCTCGATCAGCCCTGCGGCGAGGAAGAGGGTCGACTGCACCACGATGTGGTGCACGATGTAGAAGATCGCCGCCGAGGTACCCGCGGCGGTGCCAAGCGCGACGCCGAGCACCATGTACCCGATGTGGCTGACGAGGGTGAACGAGAGCACCCGCTTGATGTCGGCCTGCGCGACGGCGCCGAGCACGCCGACGACCATGGTGAGCAACGCGACGACGAGCAGCGCCTGGTTGAGCTCGGTGCCGGGGAACATCACCGTCTCCGCCCGGATGATCGCGTACACGCCCACCTTGGTCAGCAGGCCCGCGAACACCGCCGTCACCGGCGCGGGGGCGGTCGGGTAGGAGTCCGGTAGCCAGAACGAGAGCGGGAAGACGGCGGCCTTGATCCCGAACGCGACGAGGAGACTCACGTGCAGAACGATCTGCACGTCGACCGGGATGTCGTTCATCCGCTGGGAGATCTGGGCGATGTTGACGGTTCCCACTGCGCCGTAGATCATCGCGATCGAGGCGAGGAACAGCAGCGACGACACGAGGCTCACGACGATGTACGTCGTGCCGGCCCGGATGCGCTGTTCGGTGCCACCGAGGGTGATGAGCACGTAGCTCGCGACGAGGAGGATTTCGAACCCGACATAGAGGTTGAACAGGTCGCCGGCGATGAAGGCGTTGAAGACGCCGGTCGCGAGGATCAGGTAGGTCGGGTAGTAGATCGACACCGGCGTCTCCTGGTCGCCGTCGGCGAGGCCCTGACCGACGGAGAAGACGAGCACGGCGAGCAGCACCGTCGCGGAGACCACGAGCATGAGGGCCGATAGCCGGTCGACGACGAGCACGATGCCGAATGGGGCCTGCCAGCCGCCGAGCTCGACGACGAGTGGGCCACCGGCATCCACCGCCACGAGCAGCACGATGCTCACCGCGAGCACCGCCGCGAGCACGATGACGGTCAGCAACCGCTGCAGCCCCGGCCGGCGGCCGGAAATGAGCGCTGCGGCGGCCCCAAGCAGGGGCAGGAGCACGACGAGGGGCACCAGGGCGGTCATCGAGGGGCCTCCGACCCGGTATCGAACTCGGTATCGGACGGCTCCGAATCCGGCCCGCCCTCGTTCATGGTGGACGATTCCGAGCGCATGGCGACGTCTGCGGCGTCGTCCACCAGGCTGTCTCCGGCCGACAGGAGCCAGGAGCGGTACAGCAGGCCGAGCAGGAAGGCCGAGACGCCGAAGGTGATCACGATCGCCGTGAGGATGAGCGCCTGAGGCAGCGGGTCGCTCATCTCCTCGGCCGCGACCCCGCCGCCGACGATGGGCGCGACGCCTG
>JAJAZI010000282.1 GCA_026785785.1 Microbacteriaceae bacterium | reverse complement strand
GCCGGCCCGAAGTACTGTCCGTCGGTCCAGAACACGGGGCAGCTCGAGGTGCACGCGGCGCAGAGGATGCACTTCGTGGTGTCGTCGAAGCGCTCGCGCTCGGCGGGGCTCTGGCGGCGCTCCTTGTCGGGCTTGCCCGCCGCGATGAGGAAGGGCTGCACGTCGGCGAAGCTCTTGAAGAACGGATCCATGTTGACGATGAGATCTTTTTCGAGCGGCAGGCCCTTGATCGCCTCGACGTAGATCGGCTTCGACAGGTCGAGGTCCTTGATCAGCGTCTTGCAGGCGAGGCGGTTGCGCCCATTGATGCGCATCGCGTCCGAGCCGCACACACCGTGCGCACAGGAGCGGCGGAAGGTGAGCGAGCCGTCCTGCTCCCACTTGATCTTGTGCAGGGCGTCGAGCACTCGGTCGGTCGGGTAGACCTCGACGTCGAAGTCCTCCCAGCGCGGATCCTCGTCCACCTCCGGGTCGAAGCGCCTGATGATCAGGGTCGCGGTGAAGGTGGGGATGACATCCGGTGCGGAGCTTTCCCGCTCGAGCGTTGGAGCACTCATCAGTACTTCCTCTCCATTGGGGGGTAGTTGGTGATGACGACCGGCTTGGTGTCGAGCCGGATGTGCTCACCCGCATCGGCCGACTCGGGGTCACCGGTCAGGTAGGCCATGGTGTGCACGAGGTAGTTCGCGTCGTCGCGCGTCGGGAAGTCCTCGCGGAAGTGTCCTCCGCGGCTCTCCTTGCGCGAGCGGGCCGAGTAGACGAGCACCTCGGCGAGGTCGAGCAGGAAGCCCAGCTCGACAGCCTCGAGCAGGTCGGTGTTGAACCGCTTGCCCTTGTCTTGCACAGCGATGTTCTTGTACCGCGCGCGCAGCCGCTCGATGAGCTCGGTTACCTCGCCGAGCGACTCCTCGGTGCGGTAGACCTGAGCGTTGCGGTCCATCGACTCCTGCAGCTCGCGGCGGATGTCGGAGATCCGCTCCGTGCCGTTGCCCTGGCGCACCCCGGCCAGGACGGCGAGGACGCCGGCGGCCGGGTCGACCGGCAGTGGCACGAACTCGGCGGTCTTGACGTACTCGACGGCGTTCTTGCCGGCACGCTTGCCGAACACGTTGATGTCGAGCAGCGAGTTGGTGCCCAGCCGGTTGGAGCCGTGCACGCTGACGCACGCGCACTCGCCGGCCGCATACAGGCCGGGCACGACGGTGGTGTTGTCGCTGAGCACCTCGGCGTTGACGTTGGTCGGGATGCCGCCCATCGCGTAGTGCGCGGTCGGCAGCACGGGAACGGGTTCGTAGTACGGCTCGACGCCGAGATAGGTGCGGGCGAACTCGGTGATGTCGGGCAGCTTCGCGTCGATGACAGCTGGCTCGAGGTGGGTGATGTCGAGGAAGACGTAGTCCTTGTTCGGGCCGCCGCCGCGTCCCTCGCGGATCTCGGTCGCCATGCAGCGCGCGATGATGTCACGCGGCGCAAGGTCCTTGATCGTCGGCGCGTACCGCTCCATGAAGCGCTCGCCCTCGCTGTTGCGCAGGATCGCTCCCTCGCCGCGGGCCGCCTCGGAGAGCAGGATGCCCAGCCCGGCGAGTCCCGTCGGGTGGAACTGGAAGAACTCCATGTCCTCGAGCGGCAGGCCCTTGCGCCAGATGATCCCGACGCCGTCACCGGTGAGGGTGTGGGCGTTCGAGGTCGTCTTGAAGATCTTTCCGTAGCCGCCAGTCGCAAAGATGATCGCCTTGGCCTGGAACACGTGGATCTCGCCGGTCGCCAGCTCGTAGGCGACGACGCCCGACGGCCTGCGGGTCGTCGTGCCCTTCTTCTCCCCGGGCACGTCGGTCATCAGCAGGTCGAGCACATAGAACTCGTTGAAGAAGTTGATGCCGTGCTTGACGCAGTTTTGGTACAGCGTCTGCAGGATCATGTGGCCGGTGCGGTCCGCGGCGTAGCATGCGCGCCGCACCGGGGCCTTGCCGTGCTCGGCAGTGTGGCCGCCGAAGCGACGCTGGTCGATCTTGCCGTCGGGGGTGCGGTTGAACGGCAGGCCCATGTTCTCGAGGTCGATGACCGCGTCGATGGCCTCCTTCGCGAGGATCTCCGCCGCATCCTGGTCGACGAGGTAGTCCCCGCCCTTGACGGTGTCGAAGGTGTGCCACTCCCAGTTGTCTTCCTCGACGTTGGCGAGCGCGGCGGCCATGCCGCCCTGCGCCGCTCCCGTGTGCGACCTGGTCGGGTAGAGCTTCGAGATGACGGCGGTGTTGGCGTTCGGTCCGGCCTCGATCGCCGCGCGCATCCCCGCCCCGCCCGCTCCGACGATGACGACGTCGTGCTGGTGGTAGTGGATGCCGTCGATGATGGTGCCGCGGGTGGTGTCGTCGGTCACAGCGCTCAAGGTCGACCCGCCTCGCAGAACGACGGAAGAAGTTCGGCCGGAGCGCCGACAGGACACGGTTCAAAGGTATAGATCACGAGGGTTCCCAGGGTGAGCAGTGCGACGGTGGACACGAGAAGCGCGCCCTTGAAGATGGTGCGGAGGAGAGCGTTGCTCGCGTAGTCGTTGACGATCGTGCGCATCCCGTTGGCGCCGTGGATTAGGGCGAGCCAGAGCAGGGCGGTGTCCCAGACGACCCAGAACGGGTCGGCCCACTTGCCGGCGACGAAGGCGAAGTCGATCGCCTTGACGCCCTCGCCGGCGACGAGGTTGACGAAGAGGTGCCCGAAGATGAGCACGACGAGGACTACGCCGCTCGCGCGCATGTAGATCCAGCCCCACTTCTCGAGGTTGACGCCGCGGCGGGCTCCCGTCGAGCGAGGTGCCCTCGGGGTTTCGATGTTGACGGTCGACATGTTCTAGCCTCCGAACACGTGCATGAGGTGGCGGGGGGTGAAGCCGATGAGCAGGATGACCCAGAGCAGGATCACGACGACGAACATGAGCTTGTGGTACCTCGGACCGACGCTCCAGAAGTCGATCAGGATGATGCGCAGGCCGTTGAGGGCGTGGAAGCCGATCGCGACCACGAGGCCGAGTTCGCCGAGCCCCATGATGGGCGTCTTGTACGACTCGATGACGACGTTGTAGGCCTCAGGGCTCACCCGCACGAGTGCCGTGTCGAGGATGTGCACGAGGAGGAAGAAGAAGATGGCGACACCCGTGATGCGGTGGAGCACCCACGACCACATTCCGGTGTTGCCTCGATAAAGCGTTCCGGCCGGAGCTTTGGGGGCTCGGATCCGGGGCAGCGGGTATTTGTTGACCCGGCCAGCAGTGGCCAGGCCTCCCGCGGATTTCTCGGACACGAGTAACCCTCCCTGCGGATGATTGTGGCCCCGATGCCGGGGCAAGCATTCGTTCGTTGGCCGAACGAATACAGTCTATTCCCGGGAGCGAGGGGCGGGGTGCACCCCAAACGCTCAACTAGCTCGATGTCGAGATACTTCCGGCCCCGTCGCGGACGGATGCTGTTGAGCGGCGCTCGAGCGCGAGGTTGGCGCCCCTGCGTGAGATGGTGCTCGAGTAGTGGCCCATGAGGTCGGCGCACACCGTTTCCCACGACCTTCCGAGCACCGCGCGGCGGCCGGCCTCGCCCATCCGCAGCCGCAGCGCCGGATCAGCGGCGAGAGTCCGGGCGAAGGACTTGAGCGCCGCACCGTCGCCCGGCTCGAACAGGAACCCGTCGACCCCGTGTTCGACGAGGTCGATAGGTCCGCCCGCTCTGGGGGCGAGAACCGGCAGGCCACTGGCGTGCGCCTCCTGCAGGGTCTGCCCGAAGGTCTCCTCGGTGCCCGTGTGCACGAAAGCGTCGAAGCTTGCGTACGCGATGGCCAGTTCGGCCCCCGTGAGCACACCGAGGTAGCTGACCGGCATGCCCCTCAGGGCACGCACGACCTGCGGCAGCGCAGGACCGCCGCCGACGATCGCCAAGCGGATGCCGGCCAGGCCGCGGAGCGCAGCGAGCTGTTCGAGCTGCTTCTCCGGAGCGATGCGACCGACGTAGCCGATGATCGTCTCGCCATGAGGCGCAACTCGCCGCCGAAGCCGGGTAGCGTCGGGGGTGGCACGGTTTCGCGGATGGTAGCCCGTCAGATCGACCCCCCGTCCCCAGCGGGCGAGGTTGCCAACGCCTGCGGCGGAGAGGTCGGCCATCGACGCCGAGGACGGCACGAGGGTGAGGTCGGCGCCCTCGTGCACCCAGCGCACGAGCCGCCAGGCGAAGCCGGTGGCCCGGCCGAGGTTGTTGCGGCGTGCGTATCCGGCGACATCGGTCTGAAAGATTGCCACGGACGGGATGCCGGTGCGGCGGGCGGCGGCGATCGCCTGGGCGCCGAGCAGGAAGGGGGACGCCGCATGGACGATGTCGGGCCGGAAGTCGCCCAGCAGCTTCTGCACGAGGGGACTCGGGAGCCCCACCGGGAACTGGCGGTAGGCAATATAGGGGACGGCATGCACCGGGAATCCGGCGTAGCTCGCGGGGGCGCCGGCGGCGGGGGCGATGACGATCGCCTCGTGGCCTGAGCGGGCGAGGTGCTCGAGCACCTTGCAGACGCTCGTGGTGACACCGTTGAGGGTGGGCAGAAAACTCTCGCTGACGACTGCGACTCGCACGTGGCTCCCCAATCAGGCTCCCGACGCCAGCGACGTTAGGGGCCGCCGATGGCGTTCCGGTGAACTGCCGCTTACTGGCTCGCGCTGGGCTCGCGCTGGGCTCGCGCTGGGCGTCGCGCTAGGCCTCGCATTAGGGTGAAGCCATGACTTCGCAGCGGGATGGACTCGATCGGTTTTACAGCATCATCCCCGCCGGAGGAATTGGTTCGCGCCTGTGGCCGCTGTCCCGCGCCGACGCCCCGAAGTTCCTGCACGACCTCACCGGGTCGGGAAGCACGCTGCTCCGCGCGACGTGGGATCGCCTCTCGCCGCTCTCGGGAGAGGAGCGCATCATGGTCGTCACCGGGCGGGCGCATCGTGCGGCGGTGGAGGGGCAGCTGCCCAACCTGACCGACCCGAATGTGGTGCTCGAGAGCGAGCCGAAGGACTCCTCCGCGGCGATCGGCCTCGCGGCGGCCATCCTTGAGCGCCGGGAGCCCGGCGTCATCGTGGGCTCGTTCGCGGCCGACCATGTGATCGCCGATCAGAAGGCCTTCCGCCGCGCCGTCGTCGCGGCGGTCGCGGCGGCGGATGCCGGCTACATCGCCACGATCGGCATCACGCCGACCGAGCCGGCCATCGGGTTCGGCTACATCCACTGCGACGGGCAGCTCGACATCACCGAGGCACCGACGGCCCTCAGGGCCGACAGCTTCGTCGAGAAGCCCGATCTGGAGACCGCAAAGCACTACGTCGACGACGGCAACTACCTGTGGAACGCCGGCATGTTCATCTCGCGCGCCGACGTGCTCCTGGCCCAGCTGGGCGAGTCCGAGCCCGCGCTCCTCGCCGGGCTCACCGAACTCGCCGAGGCGTGGGACACCCCACGTCGAGGCGCAGTCGTCGACAAGGTCTGGCCGATGCTCAAGAAGATCGCGATCGACTACTCGGTCGCCGAGCCTGCGGCCAGGGCGGGACGCCTCGCGGTCATCCCCGGCGACTTCGACTGGGATGATGTCGGCGACTTCGCGGCCATCGCCAAGCTGCACTCCACCGGCGGGCCATCCAACCTCGCGATTCTCGGCGAGAACGCACGAGTGCTCGCGGACTCGTCGACCGGAATCGTCGTCAGCCAGACCGGGCGGCTCATCTCGCTCATCGGCGTCTCCGACATCGTCGTCGTCGACACCCCTGATGCCCTGCTCGTCACGACCAGCGCGAATGCGCAACGGGTGAAGGCCGTCGTCGATGCGCTCAAGCTCTCCGGCAGCAACGACGTGCTTTGATGTCTACCATGCCCCGCGTTCGCCTCGCCATCGCCGCCATCGTGACCGTGCCGCTCCTCGCGCTCGCCGGATGCGCCACCCCACCAGAGCAGGACGCCGAGAACGTGTCCGACTTCTGCGCCGTCATGGTGACCAACTCAGGAGGTCTCGAGGACCGCTCCTTCAATCAGTCCAGCTGGGCCGGTCTCCAGCAGGCCGAGAAGGAGCTCGGCATCGGCGCGCAGGTTCTCGTCTCCACCTCGGAGTCCGACCTGGCCCCCAACGTGCAGGCGGCCGTCGACACCGGGTGCGGCTTGATCCTCACTGTCGGCTACGAACTCGCCCCGGCGACCGCGGAGCAGGCGGAACTCAATCCCGGCGTCGACTTCGCGATCGTCGATGAGCAGATCGACGGGCCCAATGTGAAGCCCATCGTCTTCGACACCGCCCAAGCGGCGTTCCTGGCGGGCTACCTCGCCGCCGGGGTCAGCGCCACGGGTATCGTCGCGACGTTCGGCGGGGGAAACCAGCCCCCGGTCACCCTGTTCATGGACGGCTTCGTCGACGGCGTCGCGAAGTACAACGAAGTGCACGGCACCGCGGTCGTCGCCCTCGGCTGGGACAAGGCGAGCCAGGACGGGGTGTTCACGGGCGACTTCGAAGACACCGGCAAGGGGCTCGCCACCACGCGGGCGTTCATCGACCAGGGCGCCGACGTGATCCTGCCGGTCGCCGGGCAGGTCGGCGAGGGCGCGGCCGCTGCGGCGCGAGACGCCGACGGCGTCGCGATCATCTGGGTGGACAACGACGGCTTTGAGACCCTCCCCGCTGACTACCGCGACCTTGTGCTCACCTCGGTACTCAAGAACACCGGCGACGCGGTGGCCGAAATCGCCCGGCAGAGCAGCGCGGAGGCCTTCACGAACGCGCCCTACATCGGCACCCTTGAGAACGGCGGCGTCGGGCTCGCTCCCTACCACTCCCTCGCCTCGCGTGTGCCCGCGGAGCTCTCCGCCGAACTCGACGGCCTGCGCGGGGAGATCATCGACGGCTCGCTCGTGATCAGCTCGCCAAGCGCACCCGAGTAGGTTCGGGAGAACCGCCCGGTTACCGGCGGGATTCGGCCTGATCCCGGGTTTGTAACCATTGGGCGACGTGACCTCAAATATTGCCTCGCACGGGCGTAACTTGTCGTAACGTTGGCCCAATGCGGCCCGGCATTCGAGTTCCGGGCACCACCCTGGAGGAAACCTTGAGAAACCCCACCCGAAGGACCGCCTACAGCGGTCTGGCAATCGCCGCCGTCGGCATCCTGCTCGCGGGCTGTGCCGCAGCGCCGGAAGACGACACGGACAACGGCGCGGCCTCGCCCACCTCTGACTTCCTTCCCTGCATGGTCTCCGACACCGGTGGATTCGACGACAAGTCGTTCAACCAGCTCGGCTTCGAGGGACTCCAGGCCGGTGCCGAGACCGTCGGATCCGAGTACACCGAAGTCGAGTCGAACACCGACGCGGACTACGCGCCCAACCTCGACAACCTCGCCGCCGAGGGCTGCGACCTCATCGTCACGGTCGGTTTCAACCTCGCAGCCGCGACCGTCGAGGCCGCCACCGCGAACCCCGACCTCAACTACAGCATCATCGACGACGTCGCCGACACCGACTTCGACGGAACGACCGACGCCGAGAACATCAAGCCGATCGTGTTCGACACCGCACAGGCGGCGTTCCTCGCGGGCTATGCGGCGGCGAGCTGGAGCACGTCCGGCATCGTCGGAACCTTCGGCGGCATGAACTTCCCGACGGTGAGCGTCTTCATGGACGGCTTCGCCCAGGGCGTCGCGTACCACAACGAGCAGAAGGGTACCGACGTCAAGGTACTCGGCTGGGACAGCGTAGCCCAGGATGGCACGTTCATCGGCGGCTTCGAGCCCGGCACCGACGCGCTTGCGGCGGCGAACAACCTCATCGACCAGGGCGCCGACGTGCTGCTGCCGGTCGGTGGACCGATCTACCAGAGCGCCGGAGAAGCGATCAACGCGGCAATGGCGGCCAACCCCGACACCAAGATCGCGATGATCGGTGTCGACGCCGACCTGTACGAGAGCGACCCGGACTACAAGGAGCTGTACCTCACCTCGATCCTCAAGGGCATCGACGTGGCGGTTGCGGACGTCGTGGAGGCCGCGGGCAACGACGAGTTCGACAACACGCCGTTCCTCGGCACCCTCGAGAACGACGCGGTCGGGATGGCCCCGTTCCACGACTACGAGGGTGAAGTGGCTGACACCCTCCAGGCTGAGCTCGACGAGATCAAGGCCGGCATCATCGCCGGTGAGATCCCGGTTGCGTCCTACCTCGCCGGTTAGTCCCGGATAGCAGCACCGAGAACGGGGAAGTCAGGCGATCTGGCTTCCCCGTTCTGTTTCACCGCATCAGGATCGCCATTTCCTGCCCAGTAGATTGGACCCTATGAAACTCGAACTCCGCGGGATCACGAAGCGATTCGGATCCTTTGTGGCGAACGACCAGATCAGCCTCACCGTCGAGCCTGGCGAGATCCATGCGCTCCTCGGGGAGAACGGTGCCGGGAAGTCGACCCTGATGAACGTGCTCTACGGCCTCTATCGGGCGGAGGAGGGCGAGATCCTGCTTGATGGCACGGAGCAGCACTTCGCCGGCCCCGGAGATGCGATGAACGCCGGAATCGGCATGGTGCACCAGCACTTCATGCTCATCCCCGTCTTCACCGTCGCGGAGAACGTCATGCTCGGCCATGAGAAGACCACCTTCGGCGGCCGGCTCGACCTCGCGTCTGCGCGCAAGACGGTTCTGGACATCTCGGCGCGATTCGGATTCCACGTCGATCCGGATGCGCTGGTCGAGGACCTCCCCGTCGGTGTGCAGCAGCGGGTCGAGATCATCAAGGCCCTCTCCCGCGACGCGAAGGTGCTCGTGTTCGACGAGCCGACCGCCGTGCTCACCCCGCAGGAGACCGACGAGCTCATCGTCATCATGAAGCAGCTTCGCGAGGCGGGCACATCCATCGTGTTCATTACCCACAAGCTGCGCGAGGTTCGCGAGGTCGCCGACCGCATCACGATCATCCGCCTCGGCAAGGTCGTCGGTGAGGCTCTGCCCACTGCGAGCAACAAGGAGCTCGCCTCGCTCATGGTCGGGCGCGCCGTCGAGCTCACCGTCGAGAAGGAACCAGCCGTGGTCGGCGCGGCCGCCCTCGTCGTCGACAACCTCTCCGTCATCGACATCCACGGCCAGATCGTTGTGAACAAGGTGAGCTTCGAGGTGCACTCCGGGGAGATCCTCGCGATCGCGGGCGTGCAGGGAAACGGGCAGACCGAGCTGACCGAGGCGCTCCTGGGCCTGCAGGATCGGGTCACCGGCACGATCACCCTCGACGGCAAGCCGCTCACCGGGCTCAGCGTGCGGAAGGTGCTCGACGCGGGCGTCGGGTTCGTGCCGGAAGATCGCCAGGAGGACGGCCTCGTCGCCGAGTTCACGATTGCCGAGAACCTGATGCTCGACCGGAGCACCCGCGAGCCGTTCGTGAAGGCCGGATCGCTGCAGCTGGCGACTCTCGCCGAGTTCGCCGAGAAGAAGGTCGCCGAGTTCGACATTCGCGCGCAGGGCATCACCGCCCACGTTGGCCGCCTCTCCGGGGGCAACCAGCAGAAGGTCGTTCTGGCGAGGGAACTGAGCCGCGACCTTCGGCTGTTCGTCGCGGCGCAGCCGACGCGCGGACTCGACGTCGGGTCGATCGAATTCGTGCACACGCGCATCGTGGAGACGCGCGACGCCGGCACGCCGGTCATCGTGGTCTCGACCGAGCTCGACGAAGTCGTCGCGCTCGCCGACAGAATCGCGGTCATGTACCGCGGAGGGATTGCGGGAATCGTGCCAGGCGACACCCCGAGAGAGGTACTCGGGCTCATGATGGCCGGAGCCAGCCACGCAGAAGCAACGGGCGAATCGGCGGTGCGCACCGCATGAGCGAACAGATCCCACCCCGCGGGCGGGTCGATCCCGTCGCCGTCGAGGAGGCCAGCGCGCCGACGACGGGCGAGACGCCCCCCGATGAGCCGCGCTCGTCAGCCTTCCTTCGCGACCTGATGGGCGGAAGTGCCGCGATCTCAGTACTCGCCGTCGTCCTCGCGCTCGCCGTCGGTGGTGTGCTCATCGCCCTCACGAACGAAGACGTGCAGAGTGCAGCCGGCTACTTCTTCTCCCGCCCCTCCGACATGTTCCAGGCGATCTGGGATGCCGTGTTCGGCGCTTACCGGGCCCTCTTCCAGGGATCCGTCTATGACTTCCGGCGCGACACCTTCGCCGCCGGCATCCGTCCCCTGACCGAGACCCTCACCTTCGCGACGCCGCTCATCGCGGCCGGTCTCGGTGTCGCGCTCGCGTTCCGCGTCGGACTGTTCAACATCGGCGGGCGCGGGCAGATGCTCATCGCCGCCGCGTGTGCCGGCTGGGTCGGCTTCTCCCTCGAGCTGCCCTACGGCGTGCATCTGTTCGTTGCCGTGCTCGCCGGAGTTCTCGGCGGGGCCGTGTGGGGCGGAATCGTCGGACTGCTCAAGGCCAGAACCGGCGCCCACGAAGTCATCGTGACGATCATGCTCAACTTCGTCGCGCTGTACCTCGTGTCCTTCCTCCTGCGCACGCCCGTGCTCCAGGCCCCCGGAAGCAACAACCCGAAGACGCCGCCGATGGCGGACACCGCCGTGTTCCCGCCGCTCCTCGGGCCGGCGTACAACGTGCACGCCGGCCTCCTGTTCGTGATCGCCGCCACGATCTACGTCTGGTACCTCCTCGGCCGCTCGAGCATGGGGTTCCAGTTCCGAGCGGTCGGCGAGAACCCCAACGCCGCACGGGTCGCGGGCATCAACGTCAAGAACGTCTACGTCGTCGCGATGCTCATCTCCGGCGGCCTCGTCGGGCTCGCCGGGGTGTCCCAGGTGCTCGGCACAATTACGACGGGCTTCGGGTCCGGAATCGACGCCGGCATCGGCTTCGACGCGATCACGGTGGCGCTGCTCGGCCGGTCCAGACCCTGGGGAGTGTTCTTCGCCGGCATCCTCTTCGGGGCGTTCAAGGCGGGCGGGTTCTCGATGCAGGCCGCCGAGGGCATCCCGGTCGACATCGTGCTCGTCGTGCAGTCGCTCATCGTGCTCTTCATCGCGGCACCGCCGCTCGTCCGCACGATTTTCCGGCTCCCCACGCCCGGTCAGCCCGCAGCTCCGCGATCGAAGAAGAAGGCGGTAACGACATGACGACCCTGACTCGCACGCAGGACGCGCAGTCGCCCATCGTGCTCGAGAAGGCCGAGATCCGCAGCTGGAAGGCCCCGATCGCGCTCGCTGTCTTCGTCGCCATCGGCGCCGTCATCTTCATCGGGTTCGGTCGCGAGGGGGAATCCACCTTCGTGCTGTCCCGCCGCGGCGACGCGATCCAGCTCCCCGCCATCGTCGCGCCGACCCTGGCCACCTGCATCGCTATCGTCCTGCTCCTCGCCGCGATCACCGCGTGGAGCGCCTATCTCTCCTACCGTGCCCACAAGACTCCGGTCTGGGCGCTCGGGGCCTTCGGGTTCCTGTTCGTCGTCGGCTTCCTCACCTGGGCGGCCGCGGGGGCCAGTCTCCCCGTCAGTGGCCTGCTCATCGGCACCCTCGGCATCAGCGTCCCTCTCATCTTCGGAGCGCTCGGCGGCGTCATCTCGGAGCGCGCCGGCGTCGTCAACGTCGCGATCGAAGGGCAGCTGCTCGCCGGCGCGTTCGTCGCCGCGGTCGTGGCCTCCGTGACCCGCCAGCCGCTCCTCGGGCTCGCCGCGGCCATGCTCGCCGGCGTGCTCGTCTCGTTCGTGCTCGCCGCGTTCGCGATCAAGTACCTCGTCGACCAGGTCATCGTCGGCGTCGTCCTCAACGTGCTCGTCGCGGGGCTCACGAGCTTCCTGTTCTCCCAGGTGCTCACCGAGGACACCGCGCTGCTGAACTCCCCGCCCGGGTTCGACCCCATCAACATCCCGATCCTCTCCGAGATCCCCATCCTCGGGCCGGTGCTCTTCCGGCAGACGATCATCGTCTACGTCATGTACTTCGCGATCGCCGCGGTCTGGTTCGGCCTCTACCGCACACGCTGGGGGCTCCGCGTCCGCTCGGTGGGCGAGCATCCGCAGGCCGCCGACACCGTCGGAATCAACGTCGCGAGCACACGCTTCTGGAACGTCTCGCTCGCGGGAGCCATCGCCGGGTTCGGCGGGGCGTACCTCACCCTCGACGCCGTCGGGTCCTTCAACAAGGAGATGACCGCGGGCGCCGGGTTCATCGCCCTCGCCGCCGTGATCTTCGGCCGCTGGGATCCGATCAAGGCGACCCTCGCGGCGCTCCTGTTCGGGTTCGCGACCAACCTGCAGAACGTGCTGAGCATCATCGGTTCGCCGGTGCCGAGCGAGTTCATGCTCATGCTCCCGTACGTCGTCACGATCTTCGCCGTGGCCGGGCTCGTCGGTAAGTCGAGACCACCGGCCGCCGATGGAAAGCCGTACATCAAGTCATGACTGCCGTCGAGACCGACCCGATCGACTGGGACGCCCTGCGCGCCGTCGCCCTCGAAGCGATGACCCATGCCTACGTTCCCTACTCGAAGTTCCCCGTCGGCGTCGCCGCGATCGTCGACGATGGGCGGGTGATCGCCGGATGCAACGTCGAGAACGCCTCCTACGGGCTCACCTTGTGCGCCGAGTGCGCGCTCGTGTCGAACCTGCAGATGACCGGCGGCGGCCGGCTCGTCGCCTTCGCCTGCGTCGATGGAAAAGGCAACGCGCTCATGCCGTGCGGGCGCTGCCGGCAGCTGCTGTTCGAACATTCCGCGCCGGGCATGCTTCTTGAGACGGTCTCCGGCATCCGCACGATCGATCAAGTCATTCCCGACGCGTTCGGGCCGCGCACACTTGAGGAGTACCGCCAGTGAGCACCGTTCTATGAGCACTGTCCTATGAGCACTGTTGAGCCGTTCGACGTCGTCGACCTGATCCGCACGAAGCGCGACCGAGGCGAGCTTGGCACCGCGCAGATCAACTGGATGATCGACGCCTACACGCGCGGCTACATCGCCGACGAGCAGATGGCCGCGATGACGATGGCGATTTTCCTCAACGGGATGGAGCGGAGCGAGATCCGCGACCTGACCCTCGCAATGATCGCGAGCGGCGAGACGATGAACTTCGACTCCCTCTCGAAGCCGACGACCGACAAGCACTCCACCGGGGGTGTCGGCGACAAGATCACCCTCCCGCTCGCACCCCTCGTCGCCTCGTTCGGCGTCGCCGTGCCGCAGCTCTCCGGCCGTGGACTCGGCCACACCGGCGGCACCCTCGACAAGCTCGAGTCCATCCCGGGCTGGCGGGCCGAGCTCACCAACGAGGAGTTTTTCGCCCAGCTCGAGAACGTCGGGTCGGTCATCTGCGCCGCCGGCGCGGGACTGGCCCCCGCCGATAAGAAGCTCTACGCCCTGCGCGACATCACCGGCACCGTTGAGGCGATTCCGCTGATCGCCTCGTCGATCATGAGCAAGAAGATCGCCGAGGGCACCGCCGCCCTCGTGCTCGACGTGAAGTTCGGCTCCGGCGCGTTCCTGCAGGACCCGGCCCGCGGCCGCGAGCTCGCCGAGACGATGGTGCGACTGGGAACGGATGCCGGGGTCGCCACGGTGGCGCTGCTCACCAACATGAATGTGCCGCTCGGCCTTGCGATCGGCAACGCGAACGAGGTGCGCGAGTCGGTCGAGGTGCTCGCCGGGGGAGGACCGGCCGACGTGATCGAACTCACGCTTGCCCTCGCCCGCGAGATGCTCGCGCTTGCCGGCCAGCCCGACGCCGACGTCGAGGGCGCGCTTCGTGACGGCCGGGCGATGGACACCTGGCGTGCCATGATCGCAGCCCAGGGTGGCGACCCGGATGCCGCGCTCCCCGTCGCCAGGGAGACGCACGTCGTGACCGCCCCTCGCGCCGGCGTACTACTGGAGCAGCAGGCGCTGCCCTTCGGAATCGCCGCCTGGCGGCTCGGCGCCGGTCGCGCCCGCAAGCAGGACCCGGTGCAGCACGCATCCGGGATCGACCTGCACGCCAAGCCCGGCGACACCGTCACCGCGGGCCAGCCGCTGTTCACCCTCAGCGCCGACGAGCCGGAGCGATTCGCTCGCGCCCTCGAGTCGCTCGAGGGATCTTGGCGGATCGGCGACGCGGGCGACGAGGTGCTCACCGGCGGACCGCTCATCGCGGATCGCATCGAGTCGTGAGCTCCTCCCATGGGTCCCGCCCGCTCGCCCGCCGGGCGTTCGACTGGATGTTCCGCAGCCGCGTCGACGGCCGCGTCGTCCTGGGGCAGGCGCCGAACCTCGCGATCCTGAGCTTCACCGGAGCCCTCATCCTCGCGTTCGTGCTGCCGCCGCGCGCCGCAGTGGTTGTCGGCATGATCGCCTACGGCTCGCTCGCGTGGTGGGCGTATGACGAGCTATTCTTCGGCGTGAACCCGTTCCGCCGGATGCTGGGTGCCGCGGCAGTCGTTGGCCTCGCGGCCACGCCGGTCGCCGCCATCCGAGCCTGAGTCGCGTCGCTCGCCGCTGTGCTGGGCGCCCCGGCACCCGGCACCCCGGCTCCCGGCCCTCGCGGCCCCGGCACACCGGCTCCCGCGGTGAGAGTACGCAAATTGGCTGCTCCCGGGCCGCAGGAAGAGCCGAACCGCGTACTCTCGGCGCGGCTGCCGCAGGCCTCGTGGCTATCCCGGCCCGCTGCCCGCCCGGCTCTCGGGTCGCACTGCGCAACCCGGGCCGCTGGCCACCCCGGCAGCCGGTACCAGGCACCGGCTCCCGGCCTCCGGCACCGGCTCCGGGCCTCCGGCACCCCGGCCCCCGCGGTGAGAGTACGCAAAATGGCTGCTCCCGGGCCGCAGGAAGAGCCGAACCGCGTACTCTCGGCGCGGCTGCCGCAGGCCTCGTGGCTATCCCGGCCCGCTGCCCGCCCGGCTCTCGGGTCGCACTGCGCAACCCGGGCCGCTGGCCACCCCGGCACCGGCTCCGGGCCTCCGGCACCCCGGCCCCCGCGGTGAGAGTACACACATTGGCTGCTCCCGGGCCGCAGGAAGAGCCGAACCGCGTACTCTCAGCGCCGGTTTCACCAGTGACGGACGCACCTGCCGTCCCATCCGCCGGCCATCAACGCCGTGCCTAGCTTGCGGAGGAGGTCGGCTGGGTCGCGGTAGTCGGGCGAGTGGGCTCGGATCGCGACCCAGTTGATGAGCTGCAGGGCGTTGATGCGGCGGATGTCTTCGGTCCACTGGATTCGGTCCGTGCGGTGGTGGTCACCCTCGTATTCCAGTGCAACACGAAACCTTCGCCACGACAGGTCGGGTCGGGCGACAAATTGGCCGAAGGCATCCCTGACCGGTTCATTCACGTCGGGAGCCGGCAGGCCAGCCTGAAGGATGGCGATGCGGATCTCGCTCTCGGGTGGCGAGTCCGACCGCACCGAGAGGAGGGGAAGCGCGATGCGAAGCAGCCGGACGCCCCGTCGACCGGCGAACTGCGCCACCGCAGTCTCGAGCCGCGCGAGGGAGGTGACCGGGTTCCGCCGCCACAGCAGGAAGTCTCCCGCGCCGACGAGCTGCGGCAGTGTGAGCGACCCCGCCAGGTCGCACCAGGTGCGCTCGGGCGAGGTCAGAGCGAGTCCCTCCGAGAAGGCTAGATCGCCCTCGAGGAGGGTGAGGTGTTGTGGGCGGATGCCGGCGGACTGGACCCGTCTCTCGCCCGGGCACACCCCGACATGAAGGGGGAGCCACGGGTGACCGACCGGCAGCGGGATCCGCAGCAGGCCCGCCGCGGTCGGCCCGCAGAAGAAGGACCGCGGCGGCATCCGCAGGGCGAACGCGAGGCACAGCCGGAGCAGGCTCGCCTCGGCCGTCGCGAGGTCGCGCGTTCCGGCGAACGGGGCGGTGAGGTCCCGACCCCGCAAACGCCCGCGCGCGAGCGTGGCGTCGCGCGCCAGGAAGGGACCGATCAGGAGGGAGGGTGGGAGCGGATGCCGCGGAGTCATCGAACGAGAGTGCACCGGCGGCCGGGCCCGCCGGGCGAACTTTCCACAGCCCAGGAGGCTGCGACCGTGAGAGTACGTGAAGCGGCGCTTCCGTGGGCAGGGGAGCAGCCGAAACGCGTACTCTCGCGGTCTGGCTCTGAGTCTGGTGCTGGTGCTGGTGCTGGTGCTGGTGCTGGTGCGGGTGCGGGGGCTGTGCTGTGGGGCTCGGGCTGTGCGGGTGCGGCGCGGTGGTGTGGGGCTCGGGCTGATACGGGGCGGCCCTGGGCAGTCGGTCACGGGCCGCTCGCGTGCGGGGGGTCGACGGGTGG